>JAJTIB010000087.1 GCA_021300075.1 Rickettsiales bacterium | reverse complement strand
TGGCCATTGGAAAAACCGATTTTATTTTTCGCTCATGGGGCGCATGCCAGTCACTTCGACCTTAAGTTATGAATGGTATGACACCCCCAATATTCATTTCTGCACGATTTCTGACTTTGTGATTTTATGTGAGCGCATGGGAATTGTCATTGAGCGACGCATTATGGTCGATACTACGGGCCAACGTTCAGGATTTTCCGGGCGTGGCCCTTGGGCGAATCTCTTCGGCCAGCAGGGTGTATTTCTCCTACGCGCGCGTTAAAAGTCCCTTCATTTAAGATGCACTATTTTGCTATACTCATGTGCAAAAATAATCTTACAGATCAATTTTACGCTGCACTCACTATGCGCCGCAAAGCCGCCGTTTACGGAGAACGGTTTTGATAGCTGTGTGATTTATAAATTAGTCTAAAAGCTATAGAAATCTGGCGGTGCGGACACATCGCGCGGGATGCAAGTCTTCGATGGCCTGGCACGGGTGATTACGCAGGCGGCAGCACGAGCGCGACACTGCAGGAATAGGGAGTGAGTGGGGTGATGGTGATGTTTGCGCCGATACGCGAGGCAAGCAGCCGTGCCAGCTGGATATTACCATGCGTGCCAAGGATACTCGCAAACATTGGTGCGTCGCGCTCGCCCTCACGAAGTTTATGTTCGAGGAATTCCAGGCGTTCGGTAGGGGTGATGCTCGCCGCATTGAGAAAACTCACAGTGACATCCATTATTACGTCATGGTCGCGCCTGATGCAGCTTAAGGTCAGCGTACTCTCATCTTCTGCAAAACGGACGCAGCCAAGCAGAAGCATCCACATGCTCAGCGTTAGAAATTCGCTGTGGCTGTTAGCATAGACGGTTTCGTCCCAGGCGATAGTGGTTAGCTTCATCGCCCGCCGATCAAGGCTCGGGGTCAGATCGAGCATAATTGAAATCATCCGCTCCGCCAGTGAGACGGATTGCAGTAATATCGTGCTGTTGGCGGTTGCCTGCAGAATCCCCATGGCCTGAACAATGATTTGGAGATTAAATGCCTGTTCACAGACCTCGTCATAATCCTCGCGCAGGGAAGGGTCAGCACTGCGGTTGGCGATACGATCTTCGAGGTAATGGGCATAGGCCAGAATGGTCTGATATTGACGAGTTATTTCACCCGAGGTAGCACCGACCAAAATTTCCTGTTCATGGTGAAAACGACTCAGAGCGGCATGGGCTTCGGCGAGTTGCTGTTCGATGCGTTGATGCTGGCGGTAAGCGGTGAGCAGGGTTTGAATCCTCATCTGCGCGTCATGAATGCTGTCCTGCAGCGATAGCCCGTGCTTTCTTACCATCGCCTCGTTTTCTGCCGCCTGCAGATGGTGCATTAAATCCAGAATGCGGCGCAGAGGTAAAATGTACGAACGACGTAGGAGCAGATAGGCAATGAGCGCAAACAGATTTAACCCGCCCGTAATAAGCAGCGCAAGCGGCGTATGGGCGAGGATAAAAATTGTTAGATTCAGAGCAATGAAAATAGCCGCAAGGGCTGATTTAAGCGGACGGAAGGAAACTGGCGGCCGTTGTGCGACTTGCATGACGTCGTCCATTTTGCGGCTTCCTGCAGGAAAGATGTTTCTTTCAATCTAGACCTCAAAACTTAACAATCAGTTAAATTCTTAGGAAGGATAGGCTGTGGCGGGATTTAGGCGAGCTATGCAAATTTGAGTGAGGTTCGTTACGATTTGTTGTTTTTGCTGCAACGCATATATGAACATGTTATAGACTGAATAAATGCATCCTATGCAAACATATAAGTTCTTTTTAATAGCAATTCTCACGCTCACTGCCTTTGGTTGCGGTCCCGATAAGAAAAAAGAGGATGTATGGAATCAGTACGATATCCGTCACCCTGTACCGGTGGATTCGCGGGTACCGGTGTCGCAAGCCACCCAATATGAACGCTATATTGATAACGATGCCTATTATGTCCCACCCGGCGTCTATCAGGATCGGGATTAGGGGCAGCTGCTATCAGTCAGTGGTTGGACGTTAGGAGAACACCTCTCCCGGCGGGGGAGTTTTTTCTTCTACCGCACCAGATCCTCGCGGATCTGCAGCGGAGTTCTGGGATCAATGAGGGTGCGGTACATCTGCACATTTTCAAGACCGCGCATGACGTAATTGCGGGTTTCGGTAAAGGGGATGCTTTCAATCCAGTTGACCGCCGCTTCGGGCGAGTCCGGCGGCATGCCGAACTGTCGGATCCATTTACGCACATTTGCCGGGCCGGCATTATAGCCGGCCATGGCAAGAATGTAGGATCCGTCAAATCCGCGCACCAGCCGACCAAGATAATCACTTCCCAGGGTGATGTTATAGTCCGGTTCAAACAGGCGTGGCACGGCGAAACCAAGCCCCAGCTTGCGCGCAGTCTCGCGCGCCGTAGCGGGCATAAGTTGCATCAGCCCGCGCGCACCTGCCGGGCTTGTAGCGCGGGGGTTAAACTCACTTTCCTGCCGGACAATGGCCAGCGCCAGTGCTGGCTCAATCGGCAGTTTCTGGGGCAGCACCACGCGCGGCCAGCCATGATCAATCAGCAGAACATGGCGCTGCAGCGCCAGCTTGGCGACGCGCACGCTGTCAAATGTCTGACCGTGAGTGCGGGCGAAGTCAGCAATCAGTGCCAGCGATCTGGCATCATTCTTATTTTGCGCCATCTGTAGAATGAAGGCATCGGCATCTTCCTCGCGTCCGGCCTTGATGAGTAATTGCGTGAGGCGCGGTAAATCATTTTTGGCGAAGCTGGCTTTTTCCTTCGACGTCAACGATGGCGTTTTGGGCAGCTGCAGTGCCGTTTTAGGCGCGATGCGGGCTTGGGCAAGCTGGCCGTAAAATACACTCGGGTAAGTTGCGGCCTTGGCATACCAGTTGCGGGCAATATCGAGATTGCCGTTTTTCTCCGCTGCGCGTCCCGCCCAATAGGCTGCGCGGGCTTTACTGACAGGAGTTTTGACCGCACGAAAAAGCTGGTAGAAACTTTCATAAGCGCCGCGCGGATTTCGCTTCGCTTCAAGCAGAATCCAGCCCTTGAACCAGAGCGTATCGGCCAGATATTCGGGTTTGAGCGCGCCTGCATGTTCCACCAGCCGCAAGGCGCGGTCATAGTTGCGCTGTTCGAATGCTTTGCGTGCATAGTACATCCGCAAATTCCACCATAGATCAGGGTAGGGCGGATTTTTGGGCGCGGCGGCGAAAAGTTCATACACGCCATCCACCATGCCTTTGCGGTGTCGCCAGGTGAGGCGATTATAAATAAGACCAGGATCTTGCAGCTCAACGCGAGGTACGGCCCCAACCTTGCGCGGTGCGTCGGTAGCATTGGCAACAAGCGCAATGCGCGCCTCATAAAGCGGGCGGGATTTTTCCGGCAGCAGCGTCAGAGTGCGCCGTGCGGGTGCGGCTTTATTCTCAAACAGTAGCCGATCAAGCCGCGCGCGGTGGTCGCGCTCGGTCAATTTGCCACCTTCTCGGGCGAGGATGTTTTTTTCCTCCTCGGGCGTGAAATCACCCTGTTTCCAGCCCTGAGCGATGGCTGGAACGCCGCCGATACCGGCGCGGGCACAGGCGATCATGCCGCGTCCGGAAAGGGGCGGAAAAGCCCGGCAGAACTTGCCCAGCATTTTCGTCGCCGGCGCCTCACGCAGGGCTGCGGCTTCGATATTGAGACGCAGCGTATTTTGCCGTGGCCAGTCGGGGTGGGATTGTAAAAACTTCCAGCCTTCTGCAAAAAGAATCTGTTCTCCCGGCGCACTCAGATTTTCCCACTGGGCAAATGCGGCAAGCAGCGCCCGGTCACTGGCCGCAAAGGTGGGACTGGCGGCCAGAAGCACGGCCAACATCAGCAAGCGGTGGAAGTGAGGACGCATAGATGCTATGCGTAGTCGAAGCCTACTCCGGACGCAACTATACTCCTCCTAAATTCACACGAGTATGACCATGCAGGAAAACACCCCGAACCATTGGAGTATTCCTCCCCTCTCGGTCGCTGACCACAAACACAATCGTGGCCATGTTCTGGTCTATGGCGGCGCGGTTCTCACCGGCGCGTCGCGCCTGACGGCACGCGCGGCGCAGCGAACTGGCGCGGGGCTGGTGACGCTCGCAGCACCGGAAGCGGTCTGGCCGATTTATGCCATGTCGCTGTTGAGCATTCTGACCCGCCCGCTCCGGCGGGAGAAGGATTGGCAGATACTGCTGGAGGACCCGCATATCGGCGTCGTCATTCTTGGTCCCGGCGCCGAGGCGGATGCTCGGCTCGCACAGGCGATTGCTGCCGCACTTGTGGCCGATAAAAAACTGCTGCTTGATGCCGACGCGCTGACTTTGCTGGCGCGGGATGCCTCTTTGCGCGCTGCGCTGAAAGGGCATGCGGTCATTCTCACTCCGCATGAGGGGGAATATGCGAAACTTGCCACCGCGTTGCATCTGGATAAGAAGATTGACAAACCCGCTCGAGCAGGCGCCCTGGCTCAGACACTCGGGGTCACAGTGCTGCTTAAGGGTGCGGATACGGTGATTGCGGATGCTGCCGGAAATATTCGGGTGAATCACCATGCGCCGCCATGGCTCGCGACCGCTGGTACGGGCGATGTTCTGGCGGGTATGATCGGCGGTCTCTGGGTTCAAGGGATGAGCGCATTTGATGCGGCCAGTGCCGCCGCCTGGCTGCATGGTAAGGCAGCCGCACGTCTGACGCGCGGCATGATTGCCGAGGATTTACTGGCCGAAATTCCCGCCGTATTGAGCGGCGTATGAGCGCAATCAAAGAATAATCGCACGCCTACACGCCCGAGGAAGCAAAAGCTCTGAGGGCCGCTTGAGCGAATCAGAAGCTACTGCGCCAGCAGCGCCAGCAGCAAAATCGCCGCGATGTTGGCGATCTTGATGAGCGGATTGACGGCAGGTCCTGCGGTATCCTTATAGGGGTCGCCCACCGTGTCGCCGGTCACTGCGGCTTTATGGGCTTCTGAGCCTTTGCCGCCGAAATGGCCTTCTTCGATGTATTTTTTGGCGTTATCCCATGCACCACCACCCGATGTCATCGAGATGGCCACAAAAAGACCAGTGACGATGATTCCCATCAGCAATGCGCCAAGAGCTGCGAATGCTTGCGTCTGTCCGGCGATTTCATTGATTGCGAAATAGAGCACAACCGGAACGGCAACGGGCAGCAGCGACGGGATAATCATTTCTTTGATCGCAGCCTTGGTCAGCATATCGACGGCTTTGGAATAATCCGGCCGCGCGGTACGCTCCATGATGCCGGGGATTTCCTTGAATTGGCGGCGTACTTCCACCACCACTGCGCCTGCGGCGCGGCCGACGGCCTGCATCGCCAGTCCGCCAAAGAAATAGGGCAGCAGCCCGCCGATGAATAAGCCCACCAGCACATACGGATCCGACAGGCTGAACTGAACGTCAAGACCAGGGAAGTAATGTTTGATGTCCTGCACATAGGCGGTGAACAGCACCAGTGCCGCGAGCGCCGCCGAGCCGATGGCATAGCCTTTGGTGACAGCCTTGGTGGTATTGCCTACTGCATCAAGCGCGTCGGTGGTGACGCGGACTTCCTTCGGTAGCCCAGCCATTTCGGCAATGCCTCCGGCATTGTCCGTCACTGGCCCGTAGGCATCAAGCGCGACGATGATGCCCGCCAGAGCAAGCATGGTGGTTGCCGCAATGCCGATACCGAACAGACCGCATAGCTGGAACGAGACGATAATGCCGATACAGATGGTCAGAATCGGCAGGGCAGTCGCTTCCATCGAAACGGCGATGCCTTGAATCACGTTCGTACCGTGACCGGTGGTCGAGGCTTGCGCCACCGATCGTACGGGACGGTAATGCGTCGAGGTATAATATTCGGTAATCCAAACCAGTGCAGCTGTGACGCCAAGCCCAACCAGCGTACAGAGGAATACATCAAGGCCGGTGAAGCTCATGCCCTCTGCGTCAAATGCCGAACCGAACCCGAGCATATGTTTGGTCAGGAAATAAATCAGCCCAGCCGAAAGCACGGCGCTCACCACAAGGCCTTTATAAAGCGCCCGCATGATGTTGCCGGATTTATCGAGCCTGACCGCATAAGTGCTGACGATGGAAGCCAGAATACATACCCCACCCAGTGCCAGCGGATAGAGCATGAACAGTTCGCGCGTAGCATCCACAAAATAAATGGCGGCGAGCAGCATGGTCGCGACAATCGTCACCACATACGTCTCGAACAGGTCGGCGGCCATCCCAGCGCAATCGCCCACATTATCGCCCACGTTATCGGCGATGACCGCCGGGTTGCGAGCGTCATCCTCGGGGATGCCGGCTTCAACTTTACCGACTAAATCCGCGCCCACATCTGCACCCTTGGTGAAGATGCCGCCGCCTAGGCGCGCGAAAATCGAAATCAGTGAGGCGCCAAACGAGAGCGCCACCAGCGCCTCGAGTATTTTGCGTGAGTCGATGCCAGCGTCCTGCAGATAGAAGAAATAACCGGCCGTGCCAAGTAAACCAAGGCCCACGACAAGCATACCGGTGACCGCGCCCGAGCGGAAGGCGAGGGTGAGGGCTTTCTGGGCGCCGCCACGGGCGGCCTCAGCAGTGCGGACATTGGCGCGCACCGATATCATCATCCCGATATAGCCGGCAATCCCAGAGAGAACCGCGCCGACGACAAAACCAACCGCCACCGTCCAGCCCAGTTGGCTCGCGAGGCCGGCGAAAATCACCACACCAACGATAGCAATCGTCGTATATTGGCGGTTGAGGTAGGCTTTGGCGCCTTCCTGAATGGCGCTCGCAATATCAATCATCGCGGCGTTACCCTTGCTTTGCGCCAGAATATTGCGGATGGTGAGGATGCCGTAAAGCACTGCCACCAGGCCGCAGGCAATGATGAGTTGTTTGATATCGATGAGTTCCATGGGAGGCTCCTTGTTGTTTTTAAAACAGAAAAAATGGCGTCGAAATTTGGCCGCAACCTAGAAAAGCCTCACGCGTTTGGCAAGAAAGAAGTTTTGGGGTTATCAGTTCACCATCTGGACGGAGAGGTAGCGTAGTTTAAGCCTTAGGTTATATGTCAATTCTATGAAGTTTTGATAAAGGGGGTTTACGCTTTTTCTTGCAGACATTAGAGTAAAGTATGCAAGAAAATGACCCACCCATTAACGAAGATTATGACATACCATCTCCAAGGAACCGGGAGGTTTTAACTCGTAAGGGTTTTCGTAAGCAGCATGATCCAGAAGACCAACATTATTCCAATAAGGGTGGGCACTTTGAACGTGGAAAACATCAAAGATTCAAGAAACAATTAGCGCAAAAAAATCGGGATGATTCACTGGGGCGTTGAAAAAACTTCGCGCTTGCGTCTTTTTCCGCTTGTCTTTAGGCATCATGGCCGCATCCATCATGCGTAAGGGCATTTTTTATGAAATCTTCCATCAAAAAAGTGGTGCTTGCCTATTCGGGCGGGCTTGATACTTCCATCATTCTGCGCTGGCTGAAAGAGACCTATGGTTGTGAGGTCGTGACCTTCACCGCCGATATCGGCCAGGGCGAGGAGCTGGAGCCCGCGCGCAAAAAAGCCGAGCTGATGGGAGTGAAGGAAATTTTCATCGACGATCTGCGCGAGGAATTCGTGCGCGACTATGTTTTCCCCATGTTCCGCGCCAATGCGCTTTATGAAGGCGTCTATTTGCTCGGCACCTCGATTGCCCGTCCGCTGATTGCCAAACGCCAGATTGAAATTGCGAATGCCACCGGCGCTGATGCGGTGTGCCACGGCGCGACCGGCAAGGGGAATGATCAGGTGCGGTTTGAGCTGACATATTACGCGCTGAAGCCGGATATTAAAGTCATTGCCCCCTGGCGTGAGTGGGAGTTAAACAGTCGCACGCAGATGCTGGAATATGCCGAGAAGCACCAGATTCCGGTGGCAAAAGACAAGCGTGGCGAAGCCCCCTACAGTATGGACGCCAACCTGCTGCATATTTCCTATGAGGGCAAGGCTCTGGAAGACCCATGGGTAGCGGCGGATGAAAGTATGTTCCGTCTCACCGTAAGCCCCGAAAAAGCGCCGGATGCGCCGGAGATCATCGAGGTGGAATTTGAGCGCGGAGATGCGGTGGCGGTGAATGGCAGGAAACTCTCCCCCGCGCAGTTGCTGGCGGAACTCAACCGGCTGGGAGGCGCGCACGGCATCGGCCGGCTGGATTTAGTCGAGAACCGCTATGTCGGCATGAAATCGCGCGGGGTATATGAAACCCCGGGCGGCACGATTCTGCTGGCTGCCCACCGGGGCATTGAATCTATCACGCTGGATCGTGGCGCGATGCATCTGAAAGACGACATCATGCCGCGCTATGCGGAGCTGATTTATTTCGGCTACTGGTTCAGCCCCGAGCGCGAAATGCTTCAGGCTCTGATTGACAAAAGCCAGGAACATGTCGCGGGCACCGTGCGCCTCAAACTC
>JAJTIB010000030.1 GCA_021300075.1 Rickettsiales bacterium | reverse complement strand
CCCGCCATTGAGCCGATTACTCTGGCGGAAGCAAAGCAGTTTCTGCGCGTTGATAACTCCGCAGATGATGCACCTATTACGCTGATGATCACCGGAGCGCGCGAAGCAGCAGAGCGATATCTCGGCTTATCATTCATCACACAGAGCTGGAAATTGACACTCGCGGAATATTTACCCGAAACAGTGCCTTTGAGATTTGGGCCGGTACAATCTATTACCAGTGTGACGATCCTGCTTGAAGCGGGTGGCACGCAAGTACTATCGGCAAGTGGTTATCGTTTGTCGATTGATAAACGTGCGATTGAGATTCTGACGCCCATCACCGGCTATCGTTTTGAGATTGTCTATCAGAGCGGTTATGGCGCAACGGCGGCCAGCATACCGGGGCTGATTCGCCAGGGCATTCTTCAGCATCTTGCGGCGATGTATGATCTACGAAGTCCGGCGGCGGCACTACCCGCACTCGCACTGCAATCCTACCATCCTTATAGGGAAATGAGCTTATGAGTAGTGAGGAGAAGGGTGGACTTGCCGCCCGGCTGCGTGAGCAGGTCGACATCCAAGCGCCGCTTGCCACGGAGGACGGATTTGGTGGTGTGAGCGTAATCTGGCAAACCATCGCTATGCCATTTGCCGAAGTAACACCAGTACTGGGCAGCCTGCGCGAGCAGGTGGTTGCCGCGCACCGCGAGGCGAGCGCTGCCTATCGGATTACGCTGCGTAAACGCAGCGATGTGACGCAAGCGATGCGGATCCTCTGGCAGGGGCGCACGCTCTACATTCACGGTATTGCGATAACGCGCACCACCATAGAACTCATCGCCTATGAGGGAGGGGAAGCATGAGCTTACCACTTTATCAGTTACAGCAAGCCCTTTACAGCAAGCTGCATAGTGACGGCTTGCTGATGGGGCTGGTGCAGGGCCTTTATGATGTCGTGCCACAGCAGGCGAATTTCCCCTATCTGGTGATTGGCGACGGGACCCAGCGCGACCTGCCTGCTTCGCAACTGGAAACGGTACGCTGCGAAATGACCATTGAGTTATTCAGCCGCGCCAAAGGGCGTAAAGAGGCCCTGATTATTTTAGATCGTATTTATGCCCTGCTGCACCGCCAGGTGTTGACAGTAGGTGGAACCCAAAGCCTTGTCATGCGTTGCCAGCAAGCGGAAACCGAGATGCTGGTCGATGCACTGACTATTCGCGGAACGATGCAGATTGTGCTGTTGCTCGGGCAGGAGGCGCTATGAGTATTTATGCAAGCACAAGCCTGCTGGTGGAAGTGAGTGACGGCACATTGCCGCTGATGTTTTCGACGCTGAAGGGTGTAGAGCGTCATCGCTGGCGCGTGGATCAGGCGCTGATGGAGGATGCAGCCATTGCGGAGGATGCCTGGCAGCGCCATACGTTGATTCGCCAGCGTCAAGTGACGATTGGGCTGGATCTGGTTGCCACCTCGCATCCCGCGCAGCATATATTGCGTCATGCGGCACTTGAGGGTACGTCGCCCTATTGCCGCATAACCCACCCTGATGGTATGGTGATGGAGGGGCGCTTTCAAGTGACGAGTTACGAGGAGGATGCCCAGGAAGACGCGCTTCTGGCGCTGACTATTGAGCTTAGTTCAGACGCAGTGTTGACGCTGACATAACGTTTGCCTGCCATGCTAGTAATGCTGCGCGTAGTGTCGGTAGAGCTGGGTCATCACAGGATTCGGGTTGTGCATAAAGAAGGGCATAGGACTGCTCGGCTTTGACCTGCAGTTGCTGAAATTGAATAGTAATTATTTCGGTTGTATCGGCCAGTTTGGCGCGGGCTGCATAATGCCAGCCAGCGGCCACCATCTGTCGGTGTTGCTGTTCGTTTATCATGCCGCAACGTTCGAGTATTCTTGCCAAGATGAGCAGTTGTTCTATGGTATTTTGCACCTGTGCGCGGGATTGATCGTGGGCTAGTGTTGCCGCATCCGGACTAAAAAGATCAAGCACCGGACTGTTGTTGATGTCCGGATTTTCCGCCAAGGCAACAGGTGAGTCGATCGTCGCAGGCGCTGGTTGGGGTTGGATTTTTTCTGATAATTGCGGATGCGAAATCTGCCCCAGAAGCGAGAAGATAGAGACTGTCGAAACGACCAATAATGCCGGAGATAGCCACCAGTGGGACGTAAGGGCCTGACGCAGCCGCCTCATGGGGTCTTGACGCGGCAATCGAGCGTGACCTCATCACCCTGACCAACTGTCAGTGTATGCAATCGATCAATTTCAAAACATCGATAGGACAGTTCGAGTTTATTGTCGCAGTCTTTCATGGTTTTGGCCGGAATGGTTTGGCGGTTTACGCGGAATTGGCACAGCTCCTTACCGTTGCATAATTCACTGATTGCGCTTAAGGCATTGTTGCGGCGGATTGCTTCGGGGATGTCGATATTATCTCGTTCCTGTCGCGGCAGACTGGCGCGTTTTTCTGTTGCTTCCTTTACTGCACGATCAAGAGACCGATTGCAATCCAATCCCAAGCTGGCACTGTTAATCTGGACATAATGTGTGCCGCTGAAGGTGACTGAATCATTTTTCGAGGATTTGGGGTTGATGAGAAGAAAAAGAATATAAATCACCGCCGTGATGGCCGTAATCGCAAGGGCGTGGACTCTCCAGTTACGTATCATGCGTTCAGCATAAGGCAGTGGCGGCCACGGGTGCAAATTAAAAATTTAACCGGTGATACTGTAACCAGGTGTTGGTGGGGTGCGTGGAAGAATATGCGGGGGTGCGGTAGGCTCAAGCGGAGGTTCCGCCGATGTGGATGCCGTTGCTGAGGCTGGGCGCACGGGGATATCTAGCGCCGAGAAAATCCTTGCCCCGAGACTAGCGACACGAATTTGTTCGTAATCAGCGATATTCTCACCGGTTTTACGCGTGCCGGTGATAACGGTGGCAAGATTCGCAATCGCCGGATCGGCATCCTGACGTAATTTGACATAGGCGTCCGACAGAGCATCGCTGGCTTCTTTTTCGGTCAAGGCGCGCTG
>JAJTIB010000011.1 GCA_021300075.1 Rickettsiales bacterium | reverse complement strand
GCGCAGTAGGCTGCTACATTCGAGCCAATACTTTGCGCGTGCTGTTGTGCCGTTGCTCCCATAACCCATCCCCGAATTTTTTATTTTGCCATGACGGTTTTGTGCCGCCGCTTTGGGTAAAGTAGCAAAAGAGGGTTAACGTTACGTTAAGTAATCGTTGCATCTTAGTTAAAGTTTCGGGGCGGCAGGGGAAGCGGGGAGACAGAGAAGGGGGCAGCAGGGGACCGGGGAACAGACGGGGGGCGTGAAATGCTACCACCTACCACCCGCCACTTACCACCCGCCACGCTTACTTACGCTGCCAGTTGCTTGAGCAGCCCTGTAAACATCACCTGCCCATCCGTACCGCCAAGCGCGGGGTCGGCATGGCGTTCGGGATGGGGCATGAGGCCGAGCACGTTTTTTCTCGCATTGGTGATGCCAGCGATATTTTCGAGCGCACCATTAGGGTTGGCTTCGGCGGTGACTTTGCCCTCCGCCGTGGCATAGCGCAACGCGACCTGGTCGCCGTCATGCAGGCGTTTGAGCGTATCATCATCGGCGAAATAATTCCCCTCGGCATGGGCGACGGGGAAATTCACCACCTGACCCTTGCTGTAGCCTGCGAGGAATGGGGAATCATTCGCTTCAACCCGCAAATTGGTATCCTTACAGCGAAATTTGAGATGGGCGTTACGCATCAGTGTGCCGGGCAGGAGGCCGGACTCGGTGAGGATTTGAAAGCCGTTGCAGATGCCGAGCACATAGCCGCCTTTATCCGCAAAGCGGATGACATCCTGCATGATGGGTGCGCGCGCCGCCATCGCCCCGCAGCGCAGATAATCGCCAAAAGAAAACCCACCCGGCAGCACCACCAGATCGAGTTTTTTGGGTAGCGACGCCTCCGCATGCCAGACATAGCTGGGTTTAAGGCCTGCGGCCTGCATCGCGTCGAACGCGTCGCGGTCGCAGTTGGAGCCAGGAAAAACAATAACGGCGGAATTCATATTACTCCGCGATTTCGACGGCGAATTTCTCGATGACCATGTTGGCCAGTAATTTTTCGCACATACTCTGCGCCTGAGCTGCGGCAGCGGCTTTGTTTTTTTCGTGCAAATCCACCTCGATGTATTTGCCGACCTTGACTGCGCCAACGCCCGTGAAACCCAAATGATCCAGCGCTGATTCAATTGCCTTGCCTTGCGGATCAAGCACGCCGTTTTTCAAGGTAACATGGATTTTTGCTTTCATTTTTTACTCCGGATATCGGGTGTCAGGTTTCATGTGTCGGGTTTCGGGTGTCAGAATACCTCTCGGAATAACCGTTCTTCTTCCCCTGGAACCTGAAACCTTAAACCTGAAACCTCACTTTTTCTTTCCCGTTGGCTTGGCAGATTTTTTTTCTTTCGCGCCAAAGGCGGTGGTTTCCACGACGCTGCCCGTCGGCAGGACGCCCAAGCGCCGCGCCACTTCGCGGTAGGCTTCCTCCGTCTTGCCGAGGTCGCGGCGGAAGCGGTCTTTATCCATTTTATCGTTGGTGGTGATGTCCCATAAGCGGCAGGTATCAGGCGAAATTTCATCCGCCAGCATGACCTGCACTAAATCGCCCTCGTAAAACCGCCCGAATTCGAGCTTGAGATCGATGAGGCGTACGCCCACACCATAAAAGAGGCCGCTGACGAAATCATTCACACGCAGGGCATAATGGCGGATTTCGTCGATTTCTTCAGGCTCGGCGAGACCAAAGGCATAGATGTGATCTTCGGAGATAAACGGGTCGCCCAATCGGTCGTCCTTGAGACAGAATTCGGTCAGCGGCGAACCAAGCGGTTCGCCCTCGAAAGCGCCAAAACGCTCAGCAAAACTGCCGGCGGCATAATTGCGGACAATGACTTCGAGCGGGATAATATCCACCGCCCGGACCAGCTGCTCACGCATATTGAGACCGCGGATAAAATGAGTGGGGATGCCCATCTCGTTCAGGCGCGACATCAGAAATTCCGAGATTTTATTGTTGATGACGCCCTTACCCTCAATCGTTCCGCGCTTTTTGTTATTAAACGCGGTGGCATCGTCTTTGAAGTGCTGAATCAAGGTGCCCGGCTCGGGGCCTTCAAACAGTTTTTTGGCTTTGCCTTCGTAAATTGGTTGTTTCGTCATGGGTGCATTACTCGAATGAAGGGGTAATCCGCCACTCATAGGATGAATTTTCACTCAGGTAAAGCGCGAATGGAGCCATCGCGTGACTGTACTTGCTGTCGTTGTTATCCCAGCTATCAGCTTCTCTACCCAAGGAGGGAGGCAAAAAAGAGGGGTGAGCGGGCTATGTTCTGGCAACCTCATTATCTTGGCTACAAGGGGTAGTAAAAATATCCCCAGATCCATAGACGATTGTTCATCGGCATGTGACATTAAAAACACAGCTTTATTAGGCTATTATAAATTGATATGCACAATACAATTTATTGTTGCCATAAGAAAGTCATCACTATATATAGTGTTTGTAGCGTTGCTGCTCACGAAAAATATTGTAAAACAGTGTTTTCCGGCCAAGTTTCAGGAAAAATAATCCTAAAGACGGGCCTGCAGCAAGTGTCATGAAATAACAAAGGCGTCGAGGCCTGAGCCTGACGCCTCTGTTCACCGAATCCGGCCAGAGCCGGAAACAGTTGCTTGCCGAGCGACTTGGGGTCTGGGATTTTTCTCAGACCCTTTTTTTATCCGCTTCATTCCCGCGCGCGACTGGCGGCGGATTACTTTGTCCTGTCCGTACCCGGTCGGTTACGTACCATTTTAGGTACGCGTCCTCCCAGCGATCGGACAGTTCTTGTACTCCATTCACCACTCCCGCGCTTAGGTCCGTAAGCGGGTCGCTCAAGGGATGTGGACAATAGCGAAGCTGCGTTCAGAAAGCCAGTGGAAAATTTGGGAAGAGTGGCAGGTGACGGGTGGCAGGTGGCAAGTGACAGGTGAGTTTAAGTAGAAGTCTGAATTCCTACTTTCGCAGGAATGACAACAAAAAAACTTCCCTGTTGCCCTGCTTCCCCGCATTCCTGCCACTTGCCACCCGCCACCTGTCACTCTATGACATGTCCCCATGCCCCTCATCGCTATACTTGCTGCGACTTTGGTGTCCTTCTGCTGGGGGGCAAATTTTTCGGCATCCAAGCTGGCCGTTCAGTACCTGCCGCCTTACCTTACCATTTTCATCCGCTTTGTCGGTCTTAGTCTGTTGCTACTGCCCTTCATCCGTCGCTATGGCTGGCCGAACTGGAAAGAGATGGGGCTGCTGTCACTTTTTTATATCACCCTGCATTTTGCTATGTTTTTTGCTGCGATGCGGATGGGGCTTTCGGTCAGCTCCACTATTGTGGCAAGCCAGCTTGGCGTGCCGTTTTCCTGTCTGCTGGCGTCGATTTTTTTCAAGGATTTTCTTGGCCCCTGGCGCAGTTTTGGTCTGATTCTGGCATTTTTTGGCGTGGTGGTGGTGGCTGGCGCACCGGATGTGGAGGAACATTCGCTGGCCTTTCTGGTGGCGCTGATTGGTGCGTTTGGCTGGGCAGCGGCCAATATTCACATGAAGCGAATGAGAGAAACTGCCGTGATACCGATGCTTTTCTGGCCCGGCCTGCTGGCGCTGCCGCAGATGCTGGTACTGAGTCTGATTTTTGAGCATGACCAGCTGGCGCTGATTGCCGCCGCCCCTTTGGAGCTGTGGCTTGCGATTGCTTACAGCATCCTTTTTTCATCCATGATCGGCTATGGACTATGGACCTGGCTGCTCAGCCGTTACGAGGTGACACAGGTCGTGCCTTATTCACTTTTGATTCCAGTCTTCGGCATCTCCAGCGGCATGATCTTGTTTGGAGAAACGTTGACCCCACCTCTGATACTGGGCGCGGTGCTGACGGTCGTGGGGGTCGCCATCATTACCCTGCGCCGGCCGAAACTCGCCGAGCTGGATCAGGGCTAGGCGCGGCCACAGCCGTTGGGATTGCCGAAAGCCTTATGATATTCTGTGGCCTCAATCATTTGATCAAGTCCCTGATCGATGGCACGAAGCAGCGCTTGTCGAGTTTTTGGCTGGCGCAAATAGGCGAGGATTTCCTCCGTATTGTCGGCGTGGGGAAAGATGAGAGCGATCCCTTGATCCGTGATGCCAGGAACAATATCCATATATATCTCGGTGGCTTCATCGTCTGGACGATGCAGCGTATGGGTAATGATTTTGGCAATCTCATCTAGGGCATTATAAACAATTTTCTGATCATTTTGATTGGCATCTTTAAGAAAACGGATGAATGTTTCGGTCGGGCCATAGACTATATTATGTAACACAATTCCCTGATCGCTGACTTCTATTTTCCGTACTTCCCCGTCATCGATAATGGTAGAGAGAAGTTTAATTTGTAAGAGCTTGCGTTTTTCATCTGCAGAAAGCGCGTTTCCTACCACGCCCTCATTGGTGGTGGCAGATGTGAGCTTGGTTTTCGGTGGTTCCTTCATCCCTCCACCCTAACAAAACTATTATGACAATGGTGTGAAGATTGCTGCGCTGCGGCTTGTATTTGCATCTGGGTCGTCTAAGAAGCGCCCATGCAGATGATTTCCACCCCCTCGCCCAATCATGACGGGCGCAATGGCCAGCCAGTCGATATGCTGGTGATGCAT
>JAJTIB010000108.1 GCA_021300075.1 Rickettsiales bacterium | reverse complement strand
GAAGGTCAGATAGCCCGCCAGTTCTATCCCATCATTTTCAACGAGATTATCGCCCGCGCGGTAGACCAGCAGGGCGGCATGCTTGATTCGTTTCCACATGCGCCGAACCTGCCACAGGGAAGTTGGGCTTGCAACTGGCAACTCATCATGCAGAATGCGGGGAAAGGAGACTCATCATGACCAGTCCTGCCACCGCCACGACCAAGCCCATGCTTGAAATCACCGCCCCCATCGCCGCAGAGCACCAGTTCCTGCTCACGCCCGAGGCACGCGCCTTCGTCAGTGCGCTGGTTGAGCGATTTGAACCACGGCGCAAGGCGCTTCTCGCCAATCGGGTCAAACGTCAGAATGAATTTAACGCCGGCGTCAACCCGGACTTTCTGCCCCGAACCCGCAATATCCGTGAGGGGGACTGGCGGGTGGCCGACATCCCCGAGGATCTGCTTGACCGCCGCGTCGAAATCACCGGCCCGGCCGAACCGAAAATGATCATCAACGCCCTCAATTCCGGCGCCAAAGTCTTTATGGCTGACCTTGAAGATTCCCTCGCTCCCGCTTGGGAAAAAATTCTCGAAGGTCAGAAAGCGCTCTATGACGCCGTACGCCAGACGCTCCGGTTTCAAAGCCCGGAAGGCAAAAGCTACACGCTCAATAAGGATCATCTCGCGGTATTAATTGTACGGCCACGCGGCTGGCATTTGCCCGAACATCATGTGCGTTATCTCGGCCAGCCCATCGCCGGAGCACTGTTCGATTTCGGCCTTTATTTTTTCCATAACGCCAAAGAACGCTTGGCGCGCGGCACGGGCTGTTATTTCTATCTGCCCAAACTTGAAAATCACGAGGAGGCTCAACTCTGGGCGGATATTTTTGCCTTCAGCGAAACCGCGCTGGGATTACCAAAATCCACCATCCGTGCGACGGTCCTGATTGAGGTCATCACCGCCGCTTTTGAGATGCACGAGATTTTATATGTGCTCAAGGACTATGCGGTGGGCCTCAATTGCGGGCGCTGGGATTATATTTTCTCGACCATCAAGAAATTCCACGCCCGACCGGAATTCCTGCTGCCCGAGCGCACACAGGTGACGATGGACAAGGCCTTTCTCAAAGCCTATGCAGAATTGCTCATTCAAACCTGTCACAAGCGCGGCGCATTTGCGATGGGTGGCATGTCCGCCTTTATCCCGGTCAAGAATGACGAAGCCGCCAATCAAAAAGCCTTCGCTGCTGTCCGCGCCGATAAGGAGCGCGAGGCCAGCTACGGCCATGACGGCACCTGGGTTGCCCATCCCGGCCTGATTCCGGTAGCAATGGAGGTCTTCAACCGCCTGATGCCCGGCAAAAATCAGCGCCAGACCCTGCGTGAGGATGTGAAGGTGACTGCTGCAGATCTGCTCACCATGCATCGCGGCACAATTACTGAAGCCGGAGTGCGTAACAATCTCAACGTGTCGATACAATATATGGCGGCGTGGCTGAGTGGTCAGGGCTGCGTACCAATTTTCAATCTGATGGAAGATGCCGCAACTGCCGAAATCGCCCGCTCTCAGCTCTGGCAGTGGCTACATCACGGTGCCGAAACGGATACAGGACGCGTGATTAATGCCGCCTGGATCGAGCTTCTGGCAGCGGAAGAATTCGAGAAAATCAAAATGCTGCTCGGTGCCGAGAGCTTTGCCACCCTGCCCTTCGCACGCGCTAAAGAACTGGTGCTGGCGCTGGTGATCGATAGCAACTATGTCGAATTCCTGACGCTGCCAGCCTACCGTGAACTAACCCGCGCCGGCGCGTGAACTGGCGGCAACAGGGTGTCTGGCTGCTGGCACTCATGCTGATGCTGGCGCCCAGCGCGCACGCAGAACCTGCCGCAATGCTCGCGGGTGTCTGGCCTCCTACGCCCTCGGCGGCAGCGGCAATTATTGATAAAACAACCCCCCTTGATCGCTATGGCCGCGCAAAAGTCATTACCAATCAGGAATCGCTTCTTAGCCAGGGCAAGGTGGTGATGGATGGATCGGTGGAAAATCCGGTTTGGCGCTTGGCCGAACAGGCGGCGCGCCGCGCGAGGCGCGGCCTGTGGACGACGCTCCCGTTACTGACCGCTCACCAGGTGGGCGAAGGTACAGGCGAATTCACGCTGGTGCGTGGCCGTGTCCAGAGTTTTTTCCAATCCTACGACGATCGCTATCTCAATTTCGGCCCCGATTGGAAAACCGATTTCACTCTGCGAATTCCAAGGCGCTATTGGAAACAATTTCCTGACACCAAAAAACTCGTCGGTAAAAATATCGAAGCACGTGGCATACTTCATACGCGGAACGGGGCGATGATTACCCTATTGTCTCCCGGCCAGATTGAGGTGTTGCCCTGATGAAATCACGCGCCATTTCCGCTACCATGCAGTACCTCACCCAAACTTTTGTGAAAGAGGATTTTTTTGCAGAAATTCGCAACATCGGCGAAACCCTCTATCCGGGAATGCAGCTTTCGGCTTACGAGGCCTATATGCTGCACTGGCTGGTACGGGTGAGCGGCGCGAAACGCATCCTCGAAATTGGGAGTTTTGTAGGGTATTCGGCGCGGTGGCTGGCGCGTGCACTACCACCGGATGGCACGCTTGTCACCCTCGAGAAACATCCGGAACATGCGGCCCTTGTCCGCGTCCATACGCAAGATGATCCGCGTATCCAGGCGGTCGAAGCGGAGGCAATGGCATGGCTTAAAACCTACTCCGGTACGGGTTTTGATTTCCTGTTCATGGATGGTGAAAAACGCCGCTATAACGAATATCTGGATGCGGCCATGCCCCATCTTACGCCTGAGGCATGGATTGTGGCGGATAACACGTTACTGTTTGGTGCGCTCGCAGGGGAAGCGAAAAAATCGGTACCCGATGCCACGATTACTGCAATGCATCAACTGAATGCGCGTCTTGCCGATGCGGCTTACTTTGAAAGCTGTTTATTGCCAACCGAAGAAGGTCTCACCATTGCTAAGCGGCGCTTGGTGTAACGCCGGATTCCATGTCAATTTTCCAGCCACCCTTTGGTTGCTGTTTTACATATTGCAACGCAATATCGGGGAGTTGCTGGTAATGCTTCCAGCGCAGCCTCGCCGCTGCCACGGCTTCTTCGTCATTACCATCAAACAGATCCAGTAGTTTTTGATAGCTCGTTATCTGTATTGGAATCACACCGTTTAGCACCACCAGAATGCTGGCGGCATTAGGGTTTTCTTCTGTCGTCGTGAGATAAATCGGCTGCCATTCGGGGTGAGCATCGGTCGCACCGCCATGCGGCAGAAACCCGGCCGGGTTTGCACTCCATAACTGTTCGGATAATTTGCGAATCATCGTCGCGTCACGCGCCAGAATCACCACCCGTGTGCCGGTGGCTAGTGCCTTTTCCATCAGTTTTGGCAGGGCTTGCTCAAGACCAGTCGTCAGCAGATGATAAAATTGAACGGTGGTGGTCATGGTTTCAAGTGATGCGTGGTGGGTGAGGGGCGGGGCGTAAGAGAACATTTCTGTTCCATCTTCACCTGCCAGGTATCAGCCTTTATTCATAATGCTTGGCAATCCAGTCATGGAGAAGTCGTACACCAAAAGCGGTCGCGCCTTTGGGCACAATGGCCGAGGATTTTTTGCTCCATGCTGTTCCGGCAATATCGAGATGTGCCCATTCCGTGTCGCCGACAAAGCGTTTGAGAAATTGCGCGGCGGTGACGGAACCTGCCTCGCGCCCATCAGAGATATTTTTCATATCCGCAATATCGCAATTGATGAGTGCGTCGTAATCCTCGCCCAGAGGCATCTGCCAGAGGCGCTCGCCGGTGGACTCACCCGCTGCATGCAGCGATTTAGCCAAACGGTCAGTGGTGGCATAAAGTCCGGCACGGCTTGAGCCGATAGCTACAATAATAGCCCCCGTGAGAGTGGCGAGATCAATCACGACTTTTGGCTTAAACCGGGTGATGGTGTAATGCAGCGCATCGGCGAGTACGAGGCGCCCTTCAGCATCCGTATTGAGCACTTCGATAGTCTGTCCCGACATGGAGGTCACAACATCGCCTGGGCGCTGAGCGGTGGCGCTGGGCATATTCTCAACCAACCCGACCACACCCACCACATTAACCTTGGCCTTGCGCGCCGCGAGCGCCCGCAGCGTCCCGATAACTGCGGCCGAACCCGCCATGTCCCATTTCATTTCTTCCATTCCGCCAGCGGGTTTGATGCTGATGCCGCCCGTGTCAAAAGTGACACCTTTACCCACCAATGCGATGGGTTTTTCGTCCTTCTTGCCACCGCGCCATTCAAGCACCACCAGATGCGATTCATGCGCTGAGCCCTGGCCAACACCAAGCAACGCGCCCATGCCGAGTTTTTTCATCGCCGCCTCGCCCAGCACCTCGACTTTGAGGCCAAGATGAGCAAGCCTGCTGCACTCCGCCGCCAGTGATTTGGGATAAATAATGTTGGCCGGCTCAGTCACCAGGTCGCGCGTATGGGCAATGGCTTCGGCAAGATGGCGTAGGGGCGCGTAAGTTTTTTTCGCCGCCTCGGGTTTGGGGGTAATAACGGCGAGCGTGGCGAGGGCGGGCTTCTCATCTTCCTTCTCGGTCGTGCGGTATTTATCAAAACGGTAGGTACGAAGTTCAGCACCAAAGGCAAGATGCGCCGCCAGCTCGCCGGCTGTCATTTTACCGCCTGGGGGCAACTCTGCCAGCAACTCTACCGTTTTGACTTTAGCGGCAAGCGCCGCGGCTACCGCATGTCCGCCCGCTTCTTCGACCGCTTTGCGCGTCACCGACTTCGCCTCGCCAACACCCACTAATATCAGGTGCGAATGGGTAATATCCGCCAGCCCGATGAGTGTGAGGGATTTGCCCGCCTTGCCACTGAAGCCTGCATGTTGCATCGCGGTGGTAATAGTGCCGCCGGATTTTTTATCCATCACCTTGCCATAACTACCAAGCGTAGCCTTTGCACCCACAAACAGGACGAGGGGATGAGTAGCCTTAGCAGCAGCGCGGAAATGAGACGACAGCATAAAACCTCACAGGGGTAACGGGATGACGGAATAGTGGGGTTATAATTAGTTCCGCCCCATTGTGCAAGACTCCCATAATGGTGCAAGACTCGCATAATGCAGGATATTGGCAAGCATTGCGCCGCGTATCAAAACCGTCTAACGTCGCCCTATGCGCCGCTATAAACTTTATCTGATGCAGCATCTTTTCTGGCCGACCGTGCTGATTACGGCCAGTTTGACGGGTATTATCTGGCTGACTCAGGTCTTGCGTTTCATTGATTTCATGCTCAATCGCGGCCTGACACTGATGGATTTTCTCTATCTCACCGGCCTGATGCTACCGTCACTGCTGCTTATACTCATTCCGATCTCGCTCGCCATTGCGGTACTTTATACCTACCATAAACTTTCCGGCGACAGTGAACTGACCGTCTTTAATGCTGTGGGCATCAGCCGTTTACAACTCGCACTGCCGGCGATTTATGCAGGCACAGCCTGTGCGCTCATCTGCTATGCACTGGCGCTCTATCTGATGCCGGTTTCGCGCCAGCATTTTCAGGACATCCGTACTTTTTTCCGCGACAAATACGCCTCCGTGCTGCTTGAGGAAGAAGTGTTCAACAGCCCGATTGACGGGCTGACCGTATTCGTTCGCCAGCGCGACAGCGACAATAATCTCTACGGCCTGCTGATTCATGACAACCGCGATTTTACCAAACCAGTGACCATGATGGCCACGCGTGGTAAATTGGAGCAAACTCAAAGCGGCCCGCGTTTTTATCTGGTCGATGGGTTGCGCCAAGAACTCAAAGACGGACGCATCAACTGGCTGTCCTTTGACAATTACCTGCTCGATATCGCTTTTTATGGCGAAAATATCGCCCGCGAACGCGAAGCCGACGAGCGCACCATCGGCCAGCTTTTCACAACCACTGGCGTGAAACCCGAAAAAATCCCTGTGCTGCGCGCGGAGGGACATCAGCGCCTAACCTGGCCGCTGCTTTGCATCAGCCTGCCGCTACTGGTGCTGGCGGTGTTGTTTTCGGGTGAGTTTAATCGCCGGGGGCAATGGAAGCGTGTCGTGCTTGCGGCGGTAGCAACCGCCGTTTTCGTTGTTTCCTACTTTGCGATTCGCAACATGATGGTCAACCATCCCTGGATGACACCACTTCTCTACCTGATGATTGCCGCGACCATCGCCCTCAGCCTGAAGCAGCTCCAGACAGATCGCCCCTTACGCTGGCGACGCGGGCGGCAGGAGGCGATTCCCGCATGAAAACCATCCCGCTCACCTTATCGCTTTATCTTGGCCGCCAGTTCCTTCTGGCATTTCTGGCCAGCCTCGCGCTGATGCTCGTCATTGTCGGATTGATGGAACTGCTCGAACTGGTACGCCGTGCGGCCGATGTTCCAAAGGGTGTGCCCTTTCTCGTGCTGGTAGAAATGGCGTTGCTCAAGCTGCCCTCTACCTTTGAGAAAATTTATCCATTTGCTTTTCTGATTGGCGGCATGGTGACGCTCGCTCGCCTTACCCGCCATCAGGAACTGGCGGTGGTACGCGCCGCGGGCGTCTCAGTCTGGCAGTTTCTCGCGCCTGGCCTTGCCATTGCGCTGGTCATGGGCATCGTCGCGGTCGGTATCATTAACCCAATGGCGGCGGCGATGGTCTCGCGCTTTGATAAAATCGAATCCAAATATATTAGCGCCAAGCCCAGCGTGCTTTCGATTTCGCCTTCGGGCTTGTGGCTTAAAGAAGTCAACGCCACTGGCGCCCAATTTCAAAATGTACCGATTGGGGAATATATCCTTCATGCGCGGCGGATGGATCAGACGACCCTGACGCTTGATGATGTTATTCTGTTCTTTTTTGCGCCCGATCACCGTTTTCTCGGACGGATTGATGCAGCGAAGGCAGAGCTGGCGCAGGGAGAATGGCGCATTGCGGGGGCGGTGATTTCTGCCCCCGGACTGGTGAGCCAGGCAGCCACCAATTTTGAGTTACCCACCTCACTCTCCTTAAGTCAGATTGAGGAGAGCTTTGCCCCGCCAGAGACATTTTCGTTCTGGCAATTGCCGAGTTTTATCCGAGTGCTGGAGAAAGCCGGATTCTCTGCCATGCGTCACAAACTCTACTTCCATGCGCTGATGGCAACGCCACTCCTGCTCGCCGGCATGGTCATGCTCTCCGCCGTGTTCTCTTTGCGGCAGACGCGCCGCGGTAAGACCGGTGCGTTTCTGGTGCTGGGCATCTTCACAGGCTTTATTTTTTATTTTGTCACAAACCTGATTTATGCGCTTGGATCATCGGGCGCGCTACCCATTGCGCTGGCGGCCTGGGCTCCTTCGCTCATCGTTGTGATGCTGGGCAGTTCAATGCTGCTGCATCTGGAAGACGGTTAGGTGCAAAAATCCCCGCGGCGCTTGAGCGAATAGAATAAATCATAAACGCACGCCTGCACGGCGGTTGACGCCGAAAGCCCCCGCGGCGCTTGAGCGAAT
>JAJTIB010000069.1 GCA_021300075.1 Rickettsiales bacterium | reverse complement strand
TTCTTTGTCGTAATTCCACTCGCCACCCGTGGGCTTATTGCCCGGCTCCATCAGGATCGCGTATTTTTTCCGCATCTCACGGTAAAAAAATTCCATACGAAGTTGCTTCTTGCCCTTCGCCCACGCGGCAAATTCCTCATGGGTGGCAAGAAACCGTGTGTCCGGTAAAATTTCTATAGGAATACCAAGCGTAGCCGCCCAGTTCTTTATCATTTCCCGCACGCGGTATTCGCCGGGCTCGGTGACGATGAGGCGTGAAACCCCCAGTGCTTTGACCGCGCGCGCCGCTTCGCCGGTAAAGCTGCCCGTATTCTCTGCATCGTTCAATGTCACATAGCGCACGCGCACGCCTTGTGCTTCAAGCTCGGCTGCGAAATGGCGCATCGCAGAAAACAGGAAGGCGATTTTTTTGGGGTGGTGGGGAACGTAACTGGCCTCCTCCATCACCTCGCACAGCATGACGGTATCTTGCGCCTTATCCAGCCCCTGCAACGCCGCAATGGATTCAGAAAGCTGATCCGCAAGAATGAGGCGAAGCGCTCCCATCTAGGCTTTCATTTTCGGACGCACGCGGGAAAGCCCGCCATCCACCGCGAGCACCTGCCCGGTAATCCAGCTATTGGCGGGGTCAAGCAGAAATACAATCGCGCGCGCCACATCTTCGGGCTTGCCCAGCCGCCCCAGCGCATGCATGGATTCTGAGAATTTGCGCGAGGTCTGATTGCCTGTAAGTGCTGCGGTAAGCGGTGTTTCGGTGAGGCCGGGCGCTATGGCATTCACTCTCAGATTCTGTCCTGCATAGGTGGCCGCTGCCGAGAGCGTTAGCCCAAGTATGCCCGCTTTTGCCGCTGCAATGGCCTCGTGATTGGCGAGCCCCTCCATGGCCGCAGCGGAAGAAATCAGCACCACAGCCCCGCCTTGATTCATATGTTTTCCTGCCGCCCGAACGGTAGCAAAGGCAGTGGTAAGCGATGCGTCTATCACGCTTTGATACTGTTCTTTACTGGTGAGATGGGCGGATTTGAGAAGCAGCGAGCCGCTGCAATTAACCACACCGTCAATCTCGCCGGCTTGCTTGAACACAGCATCCACCGCCTCAAAATCCGTGGCGTCGAGCACTGCATCGGGCGTGATTTTGCTTTTATCGCGCGCGGTGGTAAAAACGCTATGCCCGGCTTCTTTCAGCAGTGAAACCGTGGCTTGGCCAATACCACTGCTTGCCGCAATCACTAAAAAACGTGCCATTTCAACTCCTGTTTTTGGTGGTTATACATCGAAACTCAGTTGCTGTATTTCTTTTTTCTTGCGCTGATTTCTGCGCGCAGGTGGCCGATTGCGACTTCCCAGTTTTTGATTCACTGCGTTTGATGCTTCCCTGAACCCCTCCTGTTTCCAGCGTTTGGCGATTTCCGCGCGGGCATGTGTAATCGCAGATTCATGGTCAACCATGAGGCTCAAGTTCCCCCCAAGCCCGCCGGCGCATTATTCGCAACTATCCACGATAACGCTATGAGAATAAAGAGGGTATAAGTTGAACTCTATGCTCACTTGAGCAATTTATTGCACAAGTGAGTATCAAAAACCGTCAATCGCAGCACCACACCAGAATCAGTCACTATCGGCGCTACGGCGCTCATCGAGCCATAAGCGGATCGGACGCAGCGCCTGATAGGCAACATCAAACTGCGCGGAGCCGATTGCTTTCATCATCTGGGCAATGACCGGGTATATCGATTTTTCCGCCTCTTTTCTGGCCGCGGCACCTTTGGGGGTGATGGAAACGATTTTTCCGCGCCGATCTTTAGGATTAGGGATAATTTTTACAAAGCCCTTGCGTGCGAGCTTATCTACAGTCTCTCCCATACTGGCCTTGCTTACCTGAAAGATACGCGCCAGTTCCACGATGCTGAGCGAGAGATTCTGATGACGGCTGAAATGGCTAAGCACCCCAAACTGCGCCAGCGTCAACTGGTGCGGCATCACGCGCATCAATTCATTTGCGGTGAGCATTTGCGTGATATGCACTTCCACAAAAAGCTGAAATGCTCTCGCAAGATCGCCAGGCAGACCTGCAGATTCGTGTGACAAATCCTATTCCCCAACATTCAAGAAATAATTTTCTGCTCAATCGGCCAGCGGGGCGAGGCATCCACCGTCGGGCCATAGCCAATACGGCCAAACATCTGCAGCCGCTGAGGCGATTTTACCTGTAACATCTGATCAAGCTCAACAAATAATTCCCGCATTTCGGCAAACTCCTGCAATGCCTGACTATGCGGGTTCATAGCCACCCCAAGGGCAGAGGCTTTAAGGTTCATACGCACCCAGCCGCGGCCTGCTGCAATCTGGTCTTCGCGCCGATTGCCATCGGTTATCATCCAGACAAACCCCATGGCCGAATTCATTTTCTCTTTCAGCATCTCGGTGGCCTTAACGAATGACATGCTCTGCTGATCCAGCATCTGCTCACGCGAGAGCTGGCCGAATGCGCGTAACCCCTCCATGAAGGGGCCGCCAAGATCAATCCCGTCCGGATTCTGCTCAATTTCTTTTTTCCCGATCCGCATGACATCCACCGTTTCCTTCCAGGTGTGTGGTGTGTGCATCTCCAGAAAATTAGCACGATACGTCAGGTCGCGCAGGGCGTCACGCCGCGCCATATCCAATGCAAAACCTGTGGCAATCCCTTGCCCTGCTGCCTTACAAATCGCTGCGGCCTTGGCTTCCTCCACCGGCCGGGTCGTGTCATAGACTTCCTTATTCGAGCGACGCTTAAGGATTTCCGCAAATAACGGATCT
>JAJTIB010000181.1 GCA_021300075.1 Rickettsiales bacterium | reverse complement strand
GAATGCGGCCTAACACCTCGCTCGAGCCGACCCGCTCCGGCAGGCGCCGCCTGGCCGCTCCGGGCCACCGTTGTCATCGTCCCTCCGCGGCCAGTCGGCGCCTGCCTCCACGGTCGGCTCAGCTCCAACGTTAGGCCGCACATTCAGCATCGTTGGCTCTTCAAGCGCCAATCAACCAGACCCAGATCAGAGTTCAGCGCCATGGCAATCGTTGACGACCTTCTAGACAACGCGTTTCAGGACACTCAGGTTCTGCTGAAAAACGACGAGCTTGGTGACGTGCTGTCGACACCTCGGGACGTGGACTTTCTCTTTCGCTGCGCGGATGCCAAGAAGGCAGAAATCGTCTGTTCGTTCGTCAATGACAATCAGTACGGAAGAGCCAAGGTACAAGAGGACGACGGCGCATTCAGCGTACTGCTTGTGTCCCACATGCCGATAACGCAGAACGTCCTCTGCTCGGTCTCAGCACTGATGTGCTGCATAGCGACCATCTTTGAAGTTGAATACGACGGATGGGGAAGCCCAATCCAGCGTGCGGCCTAACCCCTCGCTCGAGCCGACCCGCTACGGCAGGCACTGTAAGCCCGGCCTGAGCCAGTCGTACTATCGTCTCAGTCCGGGCCTACAGTGCCTGCCTACGCGGGCGGCTCAGCTCGAACGTTAGGCGTCCGAATCATGCATCGCCGCACTCGCCAGCCTTTTCAACTCAGACCTCACGATCCAGAGGGTGTCTGGGAGTCAAACGACGGCAGGTATCGAACGTATGCCCACTTGATCCTTGAGGAGCACAAGGAACTCTGCAAGCGAGTCCTTCTACAGTGGCCAAAGGAAGCCGTCACACCGATCACGGACCCGCACAGATATCCTGAACTCACGGAGTTAGCGCGACGAAGAGACCAGACTTCGGACACGACTAGGATCTATGCCGCAATGGCCGTTGAGGGTTACCTCAATTTCTACGGTGTACTTCGGCTTGGTCAGCAGGCATTTGATGATCACTTTGAGCGACTTGGTCTGGTTCCAAAGCTTCGCGCACTACTGCTCGTCTGCGATCAGCTAGATGTTCCCACCTCAGATGAACTAGTGCAGCATCTGGATCGAGTTGCGCAGAGCAGGAATTTCTTGGTACACCCCAAGACTCGTGAAGTGCAAGGCGACCTTTCCGCTCATAAGCGAACCGCGAATCCAATGCCAGAGACGGCGGAGAAGGCGGTTTCGAGCATGGAGGCATTCTTTGAGTCTTTCATCAAGGCTGTTCCAAAAGCAGCCAACCACCTGAACCGTGCGTACGCCTAACCCCTCGCTCAAGCTGACCCGCTACGGCAGGCGCTGTAAGCCTGGTCCGCGGCACTTGGTGCATCATCGCGAACCAGGCTTACAGCGCCTGCCTCCGCGGGCAGCTTAGCTCGAACGTTAGGCCGCATACCCACCACACTGCATGAACCACCCGACTATCGACGCTCTTAAGGCCTTCCCTGATCAGCTCTCGTCGCTATACGAGTCGTTCCCTCTAGCGTCGAAGCATTTCGCGCCAGCATCCTGGGAGGGAGTGCCCAGCGAGCCGCTGACCGCGATTGAGCAGATCTGTCATGTCCTGGACATTGAGGTGGAAGGGTATCAAGTTCGAATACAGCGAACTCTGAACGAGTGGAACCCTGTGCTCCCGTCGCTGGACACTGAAGCCATGGCGCGAGACCGTCTGTACCACCAGAAGGAGGCCGCAGAAGTTCTTCGCGCCTTCCGTAGTGCGAGATCCGAGACCTTAGGTCTGCTCCGGGCACTCACTGACCTTCAACTAGAACGACCAGCTCAGTTCGAAGGCTATGGTCAGGTCACATTGCGGAGCCTGGTGCACTATCTTTGCAGCCACGATCAACAGCACTTGTCCGGCCTGCAGTGGCTACTCGGAAAGCTATCAAGTCCAAGCATCACAAATGCGGCCTAACCCCTCGCTCAAGCTGACCCGCTACGGCAGGCGCTGTAAGCCTGGTCCGCGGCACATGGTGCATCATCGCGTACCAGGCTTACAGCGCCTGCCTCCGCGGGCAGCTTAGCTCGAACGTTAGGCGTCACATGCCACTACCTGAGGGCGTTCCTACAGAAGACAGGCACAGACTCCGCCAGTTCTATCGCGTACTGCTTTCCTACGGTGACTTCAAGCACGCGCACGAGGTTGCCCACCAGATCATCGATATGAAGTTGCACGACAGCTATCCGGGCGAGTCGACAGTGCTTCTCCAAGCCCTGAACTGCTCAATGGTTCTGGCCTACTCCCGCCCGTTTTCGGGTAATGCTGGTAAGCGCGGGGAATCCATCCCTGATCTACCCGCCCGCTATCTGCGCGTGCTCACAGATCGAGAGCGAGAGATCCACGAAGTGGTTCTCTTTGATCGAAACAAGTACTTGGCTCACACAGATGCAGAGGCGTCAGCAATTGATCCAGTACGCCTGCAAATCGACGAGACGCGAGAAGTGTTGATTCCGCTGGTCGAAGACAGGCTGGCACCTCTTGACGAGGAAGCAACGAGACAGCTTCTCTCTGCATCGTTCAAGCTACTCCACGCACTTGCGGAAGAGCGCCAATCCATGGAACCAGCCCTTATGAAGTACTTCAGAGTTGCAGGACCAGATCAACTCTTCGGTGAACCCGAGTGACGCCTAACCCCTCGTTCAAGCCGACCCGCTGCGGCAGGCAGCGTAAGCCTGGGCTGAGGCACTTGGTGCATCATCTCAGCCCAGGCTTACGCTGCCTGCCTCCGCGGGCGGCTTAACTCGAACGTTAGGCCGCACCTCGCCTGGTCATGCAAACGCAGCGGCATCGGGCTACGCAGCAAGCAAGCTGGTGGCGCTCATCGTCGCGTCGAGGTCCTGCGCCGGCTTCAGTACGGTCGGGGCCGGCGTGCGCGCCGGCCTGTCATAACAGCCTTGGCGCCGCTACGCGCGGCGAGTGGTTCGCCACCGTCGGCAGCGCCTGGGGCGGCAACGCTCAGCGGAGAGCTGCGGGCACGGGGTTCTGCGTCAGCACGGCTGTGGTTCGGTGCAGCAGCGCATCGGCGGTGCTTTGCTGGTCCTTGCCCGCGGCCCCTCGCGTGCCGTTCTGGCTGGCCCCTTGCACATCGCCCCTTCCGCTCGCTCTCGGCTGCGCACAGAATGCGGCCTAACACCTCGCTCGAGCCGACCCGCTCCGGCAGGCGCCGCCTGGCCGCTCCGGGCCACCGTTGTCATCGTCCCTCCGCGGCCAGTCGGCGCCTGCCT
>JAJTIB010000005.1 GCA_021300075.1 Rickettsiales bacterium | reverse complement strand
GCTGCCACCCCCATCAACCGCGCATTGAGCCGATCCTGCAGGTAATTGACGAGGATACCGTCCTCAATCAGTACATTGCGCTGGGTGGGCGTGCCCTCATCATCAATGGTCAGCGAGCCGCGCCGATTCTCAAACGTGCCGTCATCCACCACCGTGACGCCTTTGGCCGCGACTTGCTCGCCGATACGGCCAGAGAAATTGGAGGAACCCTTGCGGTTGAAATCACCCTCAAGCCCATGCCCCACCGCCTCATGCAGCAGCACGCCGCACCAGCCTCCCGCCAGCACCACCGGCAATTCACCGGCGGGGGCGGGGACGGATTCGAGGTTGATAAGCGCCTGACGCAGCGCTTCCTCCGCCACCGGTTTCCAGCCCGCCGGATCCAGCAGCGCGTCGTAAAGATAGCGCCCACCCGCGCCCGAGCTGCCGGATTCCATGCGCTCGCCTTTTTTGGCCACGACCTGCACCGAAAGCCGCACCAATGGCCGGATATCCTGCGCCACAGAGCCATCCGCACGGCGGATTTCGACCACCTGCCAGCTTCCGGCCAAGGTCGCGCTCACCTGGGCCACGCGCGAATCACGGCTGCGTAAATAAGCATCGATGGTTTCGAGTAATTTTAACTTTTCCGGAAAAGCCAAGGCACTAAGCGGGTTTTCCATCGTGTAAAGCACATGATTCGTGCCAAAGCGCGGGGTGATTTTACTCACCACCGACGCCTGACCATGATCCACGGTTTTTACCGTCGCCGCTGCGCGCGCCAGCGCCTCAGGGGTGAATTCAGCAGCATGGGCATAGCCGGATGTATCCCCGCGAACGGCGCGCAGGCCAAAACCCTGCGCGCGGTCTTGGCTTGCATGTTTAAGCCGCCCGTCATCAAACACATAACTTTCCGAATGGCGGGCTTCAAGAAACAGCTCGCCATCATCGGCGCGGCTTAGCGCCTCCGCCAGCAAGGGGCGGCTGGAGGCAAGATCGAGCGGAAACTGATAAGGAATCGTCACCACTCCCTTTATCCTTGAGGTTGCGCGAAAGCGCAAGTGCCGTAAATTCTTTCCAATCGTCACTCCATCTAAGCGCAAAGCACTTGCATCACAACAAGGCTTGCGCTACGTCCCAATTACCTTATTTCATGAGGACTATCATTCATGTTCCATCGTCTCATCATTGCCATTGCCGCTGTCAGCATGCTTGTGGCCGGCCCCGCCTTCGCCACGGCAACCACCGCAGCGGACGAATCCACCGCGCCAATAACTTCGGAAAAAGCAGCGCCCGCTAGCGCCGCTAAATCCGCCGCTGACCCTGCCATGCCGTCGGCGCTGGTGTTTGACCCGGCACTGATTCGCGGCAAAGCCGTGCCCTGGCAGCTTGATTTTCAGCCTGCCGCCAGCCCAGTGATGGAGCAGTTTGTCTGGCTGCATGATATTCTGCTCGTCATCATCACCCTCATCAGCATCGTGGTGCTGGGGCTTCTGGTTTATGTCTGCCTGCGCTTTCGCGCCAAAGCTAATCCAGTGCCCAATAAATTCACCCATAACACGCTCGTCGAAGTTATCTGGACTGTGATACCGATCCTGATTCTGGTGGGTATCGCGATTCCTTCACTGCGAATTCATTACCAATATTCGGACAATGAAACCATCATCGCCAATCCTGATCTCACCATCAAGGCGCTGGGCAATCAATGGTACTGGAAATACGAATATCCGGACGAAGGCATCGCGTATGACAGCAACATGAAGGCCAAAAAAGACCTGCTTCCCGGCGAGCCGCGGCTGTTGGCAGTTGATAACCCGATTGTCGTGCCGGTGAATAAAGTGGTGCGCGTGCAGATTACTGGTGCGGATGTAATGCATGCCTTCGCCGTACCCGCCTTCGGCGTGAAAATGGACGCCATCCCTGGTCGCCTCAACGAGACCTGGTTCAAAGCCACCGAGGAAGGGATTTATTACGGTCAGTGCTCGGAACTGTGCGGCAAATTGCACGGCTTCATGCCGATTGAAATTCGCGTAGTGTCTGAGGCCGAGTATCAAGAATGGCTTGCCTATGCGAAACAAAAACTCGCCGCATCCGGCGATCACATTCAGCTTGCTTCACGCATCCAGTAACACGAGGGATTTATGGCCTACGGCGCAACTGCACCCCATGACAACCACCACCACGACACACCGCATGGCTGGCGGCGCTGGTTGTTTTCGACCAACCATAAAGATATCGGCGTCATGTATCTTATTTACGCGGTCGTGGCCGGGCTTTTGGGTGCAGCCTTCTCCATCGCGCTTCGGGCGGAACTGCAATATCCCGGCGATCAGATTTTTAATGGCAATTACCAGCTTTATAATGTCTTCCTGACTGCTCACGCCTTTCTGATGGTGTTCTTCCTTATCATGCCGGCCTTAATCGGCGGCTTTGGCAATTTTGCCGTACCCCTGCTGATTGGCGCGCCCGATATGGCCTTCCCGCGCATGAACAATATTTCCTTCTGGCTGCTTGTGCCTGCCTTGCTTCTGCTGATTGCCTCGGCTTTTGTCGGCTCAGGCGAGGCGCGCGGGGTTGGTACGGGCTGGACGGTCTATCCCCCCCTTTCGGTTGTGGATGGCCTGCATCGCGGCATGGCGGTGGATCTCGCCATCTTCTCACTGCATCTGGCCGGGATGTCGTCGATTCTGGGCGCCATAAATTTCATCGTCACCATTTTCAACATGCGCGCGCCGGGTATGACACTCTTCAAAATGCCCCTTTTCGCCTGGGCAATTCTGATTACCGCCTTCCTGCTGCTCCTGGCGCTGCCGGTGCTCGCAGGTGCGATCACCATGCTT
>JAJTIB010000201.1 GCA_021300075.1 Rickettsiales bacterium | reverse complement strand
TGACGGACGGGACGAAGGCGGGGCGGCGTTTCGATTACTGGCCATTTGGGGCGGAGTTGACGGGCGGGGACACGGCGTACCGGACGGTGGGGTTTGCGGGGACGGGGGTGACGCAGCGGTTTACCGGCAAGGAGCGGGATGCGGAGACGGGGCTGGATTACTTTGGGGCGAGGTACTTTGCAAGCGCCCAAGGCAGGTTCTCAAGTCCCGATCCTCTATTGGGATCAGCCAACCCGCTCGATCCGCAAAGTTGGAATCGCTACACCTACGGTTTGAACAATCCGCTGAGGTACATTGATCCACTTGGTCTCTACGAGTGGGACACAACCCTCGGTGGTAGTGCAACTGACGATGAACTTCGGAAGCAACTGAGCAAGAAGGACGCCAACAAGATTATTGATCGTCGGAACGACATCCGTAAGGCAATAGCGAAAGGGGTCGGAAGCAGCGATGCTGACGTGGCTGGGGCCTACCAGTCTTACGGTGCCGAGAACGAAGCAAATGGCGTGACGATTGCCAGCCAGAAGCCGAAAAGTGGTGGTGTTGGGGCGGTTAGGGCAGCAGCTTGAATATGTTGATGGAACCCTTCGTAGTAAAGCATTGGTGTCCATCGATCCGAAGCAAAGTGGGAATGACTTGTTCGTCACGCTGGCGCACGAGGGATCACACGTCAGGGACGGCCAAGCATACGCTGCTGCGGCCATGCGGATGGGTGATGCGGCGGCAACTTCGCCGTTCAATCTCACGGTGCTCCAAACGGAGATGAATGCGTACTCGACTAGCGTGAACGCTGCTAGATTCCTCGGATTTTCAAATCTCAACTTCTCGGCGGGTTCCCAGACTTACCAAATTTGGAAAGGCGGGACCGCTGCCGTGGATAGACCCGTTCTTGAGCAATATCTCAGGGCCTCGCCGCTCTACGCACCGAAGTTGACCAACTTCATGTTCCCAAGGTAGAGACTATGTGGATAAGGATGACCATAGGCCTCTGGGTTGCCTCAATCGCATGTGCCCAAGACTGCGCTCCGAAATACGTTGCGGCACCACGTTTTCCCGTCCTTGCATTTCAGGCTGGGGTGAATGGGCGAGTCCGTGTAGAACTTTCCATTCGTGCTGATGGCACTGTCGCTTCAGTTCAGTTCGACGGCGACAAACTGTTTCGTTCCGCCTCGGAAAGCGCAGGTCTGGCTTGGAAGTTTACTCCAGGCGTGGAGCGCAAGTGCTCCGCAATAATGGTCTACCGGATCATGGCTCCCGGAACCGGAGTTGATGAACTCACAACTCGGTTTGAGTCGCCGTTGACTGTTGAAGTGAGGCGTGAGACGGCGGAAGCCACGGTGCTGGTCGATCCCGCTCCAGTGCCGCCGAAGCGGAAGTAGGCTGCCCATGGATACGACGCCTTTTACGGGTGTTATGATTATAGGCCCAAGGTTCACCGGCAAGGAGCGGGATGGGGAGACGGGGCTGGATTACTTTGGGGCAAGGTATCTGTCGGGGGCGCAGGGGAGGTTTACCAGCCCGGACAAGCCGTTCGCTGACCAAGATCCGTACGATCCGCAGAGCTGGAACCTGTACTCGTATGTTCGGAATAGCCCTCTCAAATTTGTGGATGAGACGGGACGAGAAATCGTTTACGCGGATCGCCGACTTCAGATTATCAGCGACGCACGCCGACAACAATCAACAAGCTATAATTCCAACCTTCAAGGGTTCGAAGGCCCTGGCAGCCGGACGCTGACAATCCGGTATGGGCCTACCCCGAACGATCCAGACGGCAGTCCGACCAATGGACTCTTTAGCGGCAAAATCTCACCCGCGATCTTGGACTGTAGTCCCGATTGTGTCGTCAAAACGCCAGCGACTTTGACGGAGGCAACGATCACGGTGAACGACAAGCTCGCTGGCGATCCCAACCAAACCTCTGATACGCTCGCACATGAGGTTTTCCATGCGGATGACGCACGAACCAACCCGCAGCGCTACTCGACCGAGAAGAACACCGACGCGAACGGCAAGATCATTCCGCATGACATCAGACCAGTCGAGCAACGAGCGATCAATGGAGCGAACCAGAGTAACCAAGAGCGCAAGGACTTCAAGAAGCGGAACCCGGAGCAGAACAAACAGATCGATAGGCAGCGAGATCAGCAGCTAAAGCAGGAGAACGAACGCCGGAAGCGAGAGGGTCAGAACTGATGACCCCCCGGTGCAGGCAACTGGTTTTACTGACCTTTTTAAGTCTGGCCTCCTCTGCGGCCCAACTTACAGAAGAGAATGCGAAGCAGCGCGTTTTTGAATTCGTTCGAGCCAAGGCCGGGCTGGAGCCGGATCACTTTCTGCGGGCTATGCGTAATGAAGACTTGGAGGATCAACTCTTCTCGGCCCAAATGAAGATTGCCGGGAAAATCCGGAAAGCGGCTCAGTTCTATCGGGTCACTGAGACGGGCTACGAAGTGGTTCCGCCGACGAGGGCGGTTCTTCATACCAGCACTGACGGCCAACGAATCTGGCAAGTAGCTATCGATCCGGTGGCTGGAACCGTAGTCGGTTTGGGCGGGTTCGGCTCGGAAGGTAGGGAGAGCTTCAATGAACTCGCCATTTTGGCCAGAGTGAGAATCGATACGGAGGACACTGCCTTGAACTGGGCCGTTCTCTATGTTCAGACCGCGCTTCAGGAAAAGGCCGGTACGTTAGTGACGAGTGCGGTGGATTTACGACGGCGCGTGGAGGATGTAGTCGAGGCCTATCGCCTCTCACGCAAGCGTCCGATCTCCGCCAAACAGTGGATGGACGACCTCGCAAAAAGTAAGGCGACACCGGTTTACGGAATGAAGGCCATGAGGGAGGCCGATGGCTTCCGTGTTCTCGGAGACTCTCTTGCTGCGACGGAAGCCCACGAGCCTCAGTTGGTGCGGTTAAGCTTTCTCATCGCGGGCGACGGTCGGGTCACCGACACGTCTATGAAGCCCCTCTTTCCGAAACAGTAGGGTGATACGGAGCAACCACGCCGAATCAACAAGTTTGCAAGAATCGTCGCAAAACGCGCCTCAATCAAATCAACAAGTTACCGGCGCGTATAACCTTACCGCGGAGCGCGAAGCCCTGAAAATCGCAAAAGCCTCGCACGATCAACAGGTTACCGTCCGGTAACGTTGTATAACCGAAATTTACCGGAAGCCGCCTTTGGCGGCTGAAAAAAGGTAGTGACACGTGACCCCGAGCGGGTTGCTGCAAAGCGTTACCGGTAAGCTTCGCGGCGGTTGTGGACGCCGGTGATCTCGATGGCGTTCTCGCCCATGGGTTCGAAGAAGAGGAGGTAGTCGCCGCAGCGGAGGCGGAAGTCCGTGCGTGGCCCTGGACAGCATGGATGCGCAGGGGCGGGTGACGCGGTCGCGCCAGGTGACCGACGGGGTGACCTACCGGTTTGGAACGGACACGCTGCCGGGGTATGAGTATTTCCGGCAGGGAGCCTTGGCGCGGATGAGGTATCCGAGCGGGCGGGAAGTGATTTATACCGTGGATGACCAGGGGCGGAGTGTGACGGCGGATGGACTCCTGGCGGGGCAGGGGACGAATTATGTGCAGAGTGTGCAGTACACGGCCTTTGGGGCGGTGGCGGAAATGAGGTTAAACGGGGGAGTGTTGCGGGAGCGGTACGGGTACAGCGCGCAGCGGTTGCAGATGGAGGGGGTGGATGTGGAGCGGTGCG
>JAJTIB010000217.1 GCA_021300075.1 Rickettsiales bacterium | reverse complement strand
TGCGTTTCACTGCCCACACGCCCTGTTTTCGCAGCGAAGCGGGAGCGGCGGGGAAAGATACGCGCGGTATGATCCGCCAGCATCAATTCAGCAAGGTGGAACTCGTAAGCATCACCACGCCCGAACAATCCGAGGCCGAGCATGAGCGCATGACGGGGTGCGCGGAAGAAGTGCTGAAGCGCCTTGGTCTGCCCTACCGCGTCATGCTGCTCTGTGCGGGTGATACCGGGTTTTCCGCACGCAAGACCTACGATATTGAAGTCTGGCTGCCGGGGCAGAACACGTTCCGCGAAATTTCGAGCTGCAGTAATTGCGGCGATTTTCAGGCGCGCCGCATGAAAGCGCGCTTTAAGCGCGCAGGCGCTAAGGAGACGGAATTCGTGCATACGCTTAATGGCTCTGGCCTTGCCGTTGGGCGCACGTTGGTGGCGGTGATGGAGAATTATCAGCAGGCGGATGGCAGTATTAAAATCCCACCCGCACTTGTGCCTTATATGGGTGGGCTCACGGAGATTCGATGAATCTATTCACCCTCACCCCTCGCTCTGCTCGTTCCCTCTCCCTCACTGAGGGAGAGGGAGGGACCCGCGCCAGCGGGAGGGTGAGGGTGATATTGATGGAAGCAAGAGAGTGATGAATCTCAAACAGGCGCGGATTTTAATCAGTAATGATGACGGGGTGAATGCCGAAGGTATCGGCGTGCTCGAACGCATTGCCCGCACGCTTTCAGACGATGTCTGGGTCGTGGCCCCCGCGCAGGAGCAAAGCGGCGCCGGGCATTCGCTGAGCCTCCACGCGCCGCTGCGCTACTATCAACTTGCCGAGCGGCGCTTTGCCGTGGCGGGCACACCGACCGATGCGGTGCTGGTTGGCGTCATGGAAATTCTCAAAGATAAGCGCCCGAACCTCATGCTTTCGGGCATAAATCGTGGCAGCAATCTGGCCGAGGACGTCACCTATTCCGGCACCGTCTCGGCGGCGATGGAGGCGACGCTTCTTGAAATTCCCGCGATTGCGTTCTCGAATGTCGCGGTCGATGGCGTGGCAAACTGGGCGACGCCTGAGGCCTTCACCGCGAACATCATTCGAAAGCTGGTGGGGCTTACATGGCCAGCCGGCGTGCTGATGAATGTGAATTTTCCGGCCCTGCCGCCCGAACAGGTCAAAGCCGTGATTTCCTGCCCGCAGGGGCGGCGCAAGCTTGATGATAATCTGCATCGGCGCATTGACCCGCACGGCAAGCCCTATATCTGGATTGGCGGGCAGCGGATGGAGCCGTTCTGCGAAGACCCTATGGCCGATTATCGCCAGATTCGTGAGGGTTATATCACCGTGACGCCGCTGGACTTAGACCTCACGAATTACACGCTGCTTGAGGAAATGCGCGACCTATGGGAAGCGGCATGAGGCAATATCGGCCATTCTATTTATTGTTGTCATGCCTGCGCAGGCGGGCATCCAGCGCGGCGCGTGGGCGCCGAGAAAATTTTTTAGTAAGAGGTCTGGATTCCCGCCTACGCGGGAATGACAATGTGAGGGTGGCATGATTCGCCGCGCGCCGCCCGTGATGCATCACGATGACCAGGTTTTGGCGGCTGAGAAAATCCGCCTGCTGATGGCGCTTCGCCGCAGTGGCATTACCGATACGCGCGTGCTGGCGGCGATAGAACATACCCCACGCGAAGCGTTTGTGAGCGAGGCGCAGCGCCACCACGCCTATGACGACAGCGCCCTTCCCATTGAGATGGAACAGACGATCAGCCAGCCCACGGTCGTCGCCTGGATGACGCAGGCGCTGGATATCAAGGAAGGCCATACCGTGCTTGAGATTGGCACGGGCTCGGGTTATCAGGCGGCGATTCTGGCGCATCTGTGCCGTCGTGTGCATACGATCGAGCGCCACAAACCTCTGCTGGATATTGCCGTCGCGCGGTTTGAGGCGCTGAAACTCCGCAATATCACCCCCCATCTGGGCGATGGCAGCAAGGGCTGGCCACATGCCGCGCCCTATGACCGCATCATCGTCACCTGCGCGGCAGAAGATATGCCGAATAAACTACTCGCCCAGCTCGCGGATGGTGGCATCATGATTATCCCTGTCGGCACTCATGTGGCCAATCAGCAACTGTTGAAGATTACGCGCCAAGGCAATGATTTTAAATCAGAAACGATGTTTCCAGTACGTTTTGTCCCGCTCGTGAGTGATTAAAATTCACTTCTCTAATGGCTGAATGTTCATAAAACTTGCCGACAGGTTATCCACAGGTTATGAACAGGGATATCAAGTCCCATGTCGCATCGGCAGGCAATCCAACATCCAACAATAAAGATGCACGGGGGAGTTATGCGGCTATCCACGCTTGCGGCGTTGATGATTCTGACGACCATCATGCTCTCGGCTTGCTCGCAGGAGAGCTTGGCGCAGCTTGAGGACAAGGGTAACTTTTATTATGGGCGTGACGCGGCGCGTTCGACCTATGCGGTGGCGAATCCAGCGTCAGGCAGTCCCAACACTTTCTATCAGGATTCGGCCAACAGCACTTATGCAAACGATGCGCGAGTCAGCGCGGTTGAAAGCGCCGATCTTGCTCCACTCCCATCGAAATCAGGCCAGACCGTGATTCCGGTTGCCGCCACACCTGCTGCCGCTGCTCCCGAAGCAGGCATCGCTCTGCGCTGGCAATGGCCGATTGCCGGGCGCGTTGATTATCAGCAGATGAAAAATGGCCTCGTGATTGAGGCCCCCGAGGGCACACCCATTTACGCCGCCGCCGATGGTGAGGTCGTCTTTGATGGTATGGATGCGGTTGGATTTGGAAGAGTCGCGATTCTGCGCCATGCGGATGGCTCGATGACCTCTTACGCCCACGCGCAGGAAATTCTGGTGAGTAAAGGTGATAAGGTAGATCAGGGCGATCTGATCGGTTATGTGGGGCGCACAGGCGATGCCACTTCGCCGCAACTCCATTTCGGGATGAAGCGTCAGGGTCATGCCGTCAATCCCATGGATGTTCTGCCCCAGCAAGTGGCCGCGTTGTAATTGCCATTTTGCGCGTTCTCACTTAAACCTACCTTCATGAACCTCTCTCTCGTCTGGCTGCGGCGTGATCTGCGTTTGAACGACCATGTGCCGCTGGCACTGGCCCTGGCCGAGTCGCAACCGGTGCAGCCGGTCTTCATATTTGATACCGAGATACTGGCGCGTTTTGCCGATAAGCGTGACCGGCGGGTAAATTTTCTTGCCCGCACCCTTATTGATTTGCATCAGAACCTCAAATCACGCGGCGGAGGATTACTGGTGATTCACGGTGCGGCGCGGGTTGCGATTCCCAAACTTGCTGTGGCACTGAAAGCAGAAGCAATCTTCAGTGGCGAGGATTTTGAGGAATCCACCCGCGCACGCGATGCGGCAGTCAAACGTGCTCTCGCTTCGCAAACGCGATTCGTGCAGGCGGTAGATCATCTGCTGCGCGCGCCCACCCAAATTCTGAAAGATGACGGTACGCCTTTCAAAGTCTTCACCCCCTTTTATAAACGCTGGCTCGCGAGCCTGAATGCGGCGGATAGCGCCGAAGCCGTAGTAAAGGATGCGGGGCGTTATGCAGATTTCGCCGCGATTGCCCGGAAGGCCGAGGCGGCTGGGCTGAAGCGCCTGGATCTGGATTCGGGGCTGGAGGCGACACTCGCAGCGATGAGCTATGAAGCGGTCG
>JAJTIB010000163.1 GCA_021300075.1 Rickettsiales bacterium | reverse complement strand
GGTCAAGTGCTGGCTGAGCGCGGTGGTGATCCGTGTTTCGGCATCGGACGCATTGAGAATAATTCCCGTCACGGCGGCGAGCAGGGGCTTATCGGCGAGCAGGGCGGGGGTATCAAAGGCCGTGGCGAGCAGGGTCAGCACGATTGGCGCCTGAGCAGTCTGCACCATATTTAAAAGCGATAGGGCTTGTTGCTCGTCATACCCGGTGGGGGCGACCTGCTTGGCAATTGCCTCGGCGGCAGTCATGTCATTGCGTTCAAGCGTGAGACGCAGGTAAATTTCGTAAAGTCCGGGCTTGAGTGCACTTGTCTCCGCCAGTTTGGTCAATGCCTGATAGGCATTCTCACTGCGTCCGGCGGTGATTGAGGCATTGACATAAGCGGCAGCGAAATCGTCGCGCTCCGCAAGGCGTGCAAGGCGGGGCGTTGCAAGCGTCAACGCTTGTTCCGGCAGGCCATTATAGTGTAGTACATTGACCAGATCCGCGATCTGTTCAAGATCGGGATTGGCACTTGCCCAAGCCTCGGCAGCGGCGAGGGCTTCAACACCCTGGCCTTTTTTCGCCAGCACTGCAATTTCAATCCGCGCCACGGCATAACTGGAGAAATCGGGGTGTTTAGCTTTGAGTGTCTGAATGGTAGCGAGCGCATCATCCTCGCGATTCGCGACCATTTGAATCGTTGCTAAATCTGCAAAATACTGAGGGTTATCGCCCTTGGTGATCTCGACCAGCTTGGCCAGCGACTCGGCCTGTTTAACATAATCCCCTGCCGCATTATATATGTAGGAGAGGGTTTTGAGGGTTTCTTCGGTGGGGTCGGCTTCGGCCAGTTTCTTGATTTGCAGATTATAATCTTCCGTACGTCCCGAGAGCATATATTGCTCGGCCAGCATTTTCATGGCTTCGGGATCATTCGGGTTAGTGGAAAGATATTCCTCCAGCAGCGTCACGGCGGCCGGACGATTGCCCTCGGCATTGATGCGTTTTTCCACCAGCGCCTTAATGATTGCGAAGCTGCGCCGGCCTTGCGCGTATTCGGCCTCAACATCGATATTGCCTAAATCTACTGTCTGAATGTCTTTGGCCTGCATTACCGCCATGTCGGACGCGGAAGGAATGAGCAGAAAGCTCGCCCCGATACCGATCAGCACCAGCACCAGCGCCACGAGAATATATTTACGCATAGCAGCAACCCCCACGAACAAAACCATCAGGGCTGCCAAGGACCTGAAACAACATCACCATCACCCGAATTATTATTATTTATTAATGAAGCGCGGTGATTTGGTTAATAGATTTTAATAATTAGGAAGTAAAGCGTTTTTGTGTATAACGCTGCTTATAGAATGATATTCCTTAATGATTGTTGCTTATTTAACTGAATTTGCAGCCACTGATTATGTGGATAGCTTGGAAATCAGCGCATTCGTCGCCCGGGCGATGAGGTCATAGACGGCGTCAAAATCCCGCATCTGACCGTAATAGGGGTCGGGTACGTCGCGGATATGGGTGATGCCCGCGTAAGGCAGGTAAAGTTCGATACGGGCGCGGGATTGTTGAGGCTTAGTCGCCATAAGCCGATCATGATGGCCCTGATCCATGGCCAGCATCAAGTCAAACCGTTCAAAATCCTCGGGCGCGACATTGCGTGCCCGTAAATGCGACATATCTACGCCGTGTTTACGGGTCACTAATTGTGAGCGCGAATCCGGCGGGTGGCCAATATGGTGCGAATCTACCCCTGCCGAATCAAGGTGGAACTGGTCACGCAGGCCGAGTGTTTGCAACTGGTGATGCAGCAGCGCTTCAGCCGTAGGCGAGCGGCAGATGTTACCTGTACAGACAAAAAGGATTGCGCGCGGTTTTTGCATGGTTTTTCTTTATTTTTTGCCTTGGAAGTTTAGCATACAGGCGACAAAGGATGGAACCGTTATGACGACGATCGATTACCTGCTCAACCGCCGCTCGGTCAAAGCAAAAGACCTGATTACGCCCGCGCCGAACGCGTCGGCGCTTACCTGTATCCTCAAAGCCGCAACCCGCGTGCCTGATCATGGCAAGCTCTGCCCGTGGCGGATTCTGGTGCTGCAAAAGGAGGGGCAGGTTAAATTGGGCGAGATTTTCGCGCGCCGTTTCGCCGCGCTCAATCCCGAGGCCAGCGACAAGCAGGTACAGTTTGAGCGTGACCGGCCTCAGCGCGCGCCGCTGCTGCTGGTGGTACTATCTACCCCCGTTGAAAGCATGAAAGCACCGCTGTGGGAACAGCAGCTTTCCGCCGGCGCGGTCTGTATGAATATCCTCCATGCCGCTCATATGCTTGGGTTTGGCGGCAACTGGCTCACCGAATGGCCGGCCTATGACAGTGAAATTCTGATAGCCTTGGGAGGCAAAAAGGGTGACACAGTTGCCGGATTTATTTATCTGGGCAGCATCGGCGAAAAACCAGAGGAACGCGAACGGCCTGATCTGGCGACAGTGGTGCATTATTGGTGATAAGTGGCTCGTGACTCGGGGCTCGTGACTCGAATCATCCCCGTATGCCAAGGCTTCGGAGGCTAGGTCGAGCCCCGAGCCCCGAGTCACGAGCCACGAACAACCCCTACTCCGGATTGGGCGCCAGCGTCACTTCCAGCCCATTAAGCTCCGGTGCGAGGATAATCTGGCAGCTAAGGCGCGAGTGTTCCTGAACTTCCATCGCATCATCGAGCATCAGTAATTCGTCGTTACTCGGCGGTACGAGCCTGGGCAGCCAGTCAGGCGCGACATACACATGGCAGGTAGCGCAGGCGCAGGCTCCGCCACATTCAGCTTTGATGTTGAGGCCAGAGTCGCGGATGACTTCCATCAGCCGCCAGCCAACGGGAGCTTCAATCGCGTGGCTCTCTCCCTCAAAATCCGTGACTCTGACCGTGATCGTGTCCATCGTTACCCGCCTCACATGTTACGCGACACCTAGCTTTTTATGCAGATCGGTCGAGCTGGTGGTGTATTGAAACCTGAGCCGCTCGCCCGGGCGCGCGCAGCGG
>JAJTIB010000118.1 GCA_021300075.1 Rickettsiales bacterium | reverse complement strand
TCGTCGTTCAGAATCGTCCATGTTTTTTCAAGATCAATGAGGGCGAGGTCGGCGGGCGCGCCCTTTTTCAACCGCCCGGCATTTACATGAATAATATCCGCAGGTTTATAGGTCATGGCGGCCAGCACATCGCGCAGGGGCATGAGTTTCTGGTGGTAAAGCTCGAGGCTGAGCGCCAGCATGGTCTCAAGCCCCACAATCCCGAACGAGGCGACTTCCATCGGCACACGCTTACTTTCCTGATCGTGCGGCGCGTGGTCGGTAGCGATGGCGTCAATCGTGCCATCTTTCAATCCTTCAATGAGTGCCTGCCGGTCTTCCTCCGCGCGCAGGGGCGGGTTCATTTTGCTGAAGGTGCGGTAGTCGAGCACGGCTTCATCCGTCAGCGTGAAGTGATGCGGGGCTGCTTCCGCCGTCACGCGCAGCCCTTTTTTCTTGGCCTGACGCACCAGCTCCACCGCCTCGCGCGTGGAGATATGCAGCACATGGTATTGCCCGCCCGTGAGTTCCGCGAGCAGGATATCGCGCGCGACAATCACGGCTTCCGAAGCATTGGGAATTCCCGGCAGGCCGAGTTTCGTTGCCACCCAGCCCTCATTCATGCAGCCGCCATGCGAAAGATTGAGATCCTCCGCATGCTGGGCGATGGGCACACCAAGCTCCTTACTCATGGTGAGCGCCTGGCGCATGAGCTGCGCGTTCATCATGGGTAGCCCGTCATCCGTAAACCCTACGGCACCATGATCCACCAGCATGGCCATTTCGGTCAGTTCCTCGCCTTTCATGGCTTTGCTGATGGCCGCGTAAGTGCGAACATTGACATACCCTGTGCTTCGTGCGCGCTCGTGAATGTAGGCGAGCACGGTCACATCATCAATCACCGGCTTGGTATTGGGCATGCAGGCCACCGTGGTGACACCGCCAGCCGCCGCAGATTTGGAGCCAGATTCAATCGTCTCCTTATACTCAAACCCCGGCTCGCGGAAATGCACCTGAATATCAAGCAAGCCCGGGCAGAGCACGAGGCCGGCGCAGTCAATCACTTCTGCGCCTTCTGGTGTGCCGCTGTTAAATAACGCCGCGCCGAAATCAGCAATGAGGTTGCCTTTTGTCAGCAGCCCGCCGCGCACATCAAGGCCGGATTCAGGGTCAACGAGCCGCGCATTCTTATAGGCAACGAAATGGTCGTTTTTGAGATTGCGGGTGGGTTTGAAAAAGTGGGTCATGGTTCATTTCCTAAAAGTAACTCCAGCACCGCCTGGCGCACGGCCACGCCCATTTCCACCTGATCCAGAATGGCGCTGCGCTGGAAATCATCGGCCACGTCTGAATCAATTTCCACGCCGCGGTTCATCGGGCCCGGGTGCATGACGAGCGCGTCTGGCTTTGCCGCTGAAAGTTTTTCGTAGCTGAGACCATAGCGGTGAAAATAATCGCGCACCGAGGCAATGGCCTTGCCGCCAATACGCTCGAACTGAATGCGCAGCATCATCACTACATCCGCACCCTTTAGGCCTTCGCGCATATCGCTTGTGGCGGTCACCCCAAAACGCGCCACATCCGCAGGCATCAGGGTGGGCGGGGCGATGAGGGTAACGGAAGCACCAAGCGTTTTCAGCAGATGGATGTTCGAGCGCGCCACGCGGCTATGGGCAATATCCCCGCAGATGGCGACTTTCAGGCCCGCCACATTTCCCTTGCGGTGGCGAATCGTCAGTGCATCGAGGAGTGCTTGCGTCGGGTGTTCATGCGCCCCGTCCCCGCCATTGATGATGCGGGCATGGGTTTTTTCGGCAATCAGCTGTACCGCGCCCGCATGGGGGTGGCGCACCACAATCGCGTCGGCCTGCATGGCGTTGAGCGTCATGGCCGTATCGAGCAGCGTCTCGCCTTTGCTGAGTGACGACACAGCGGCGCTGATATTGATCACATCCATCCCCAGCCGCTTGCCGGCGAGTTCAAACGAGGTGCGGGTGCGGGTAGAATTTTCAAAGAATAAATTAATGAGGGTGCGTCCGGTGAGCAATTTGCACTTCTTGTCGATTTGCCGGTTCTGTTCGACGTACCGCTCTGCGCGATCAAGAATGGTGGTGATGGCCGTGGCGCTCATGCCTTCCATGCCCAATAAATGGCGGGGCAGGGCAGATGGGGAGACAGATGTGCGGCGCGCCAGCATGGGCGTAGTCCTAGTCAAAACGCACTAAAATGCCAGCGAAAAGTGACAGGCAAAGTTTGTTACCCTGGCGGATGCCGTGGCCTGGTTCTAAGTTTTGCCGAATGCCGTCATGAAGACGGCATGACAGCCTAGATTAATATGCGCCACCCCAGCGCGCACCTTATTTTCAAGTCCCACTAGCCAAAAACCATCGCCTGTGCTAACTCGACCCCCATGCGTTTTTTGCCCCTCATTCTCCTGCTGCCGATGCTCGTGGCCTGTAACGATCCGACGGTGGATCAATGGATCGATCCGGACAAAACTTTTGCCAAACTCCCTCAGCCTGATGTGCCAAGCGTGAATCAGACCCTTGAAAAATCGGCCAATGATGCGCTGGAAGCGGGGGATATCAAACGTGCCTCGCAATTTTATAAACAACTCCTGGATTCGGATAAGGCAACCGCTGCGGATAAAATGCGCTACCGGACGGCGCTGGCGGATGCGTCCCGCCGCGCGGGCGATGACGCTGGCGCGCGCAAGCTGTTTGATGAAATCCTGAAGGATGATCCGAGCAATCTGGATGCACTTGAAGGCAAGGGACTGACGCTGATGGCACAGGGCAAATCTGCCGAGGCCGGGCGTGTCCTCGCCCAAGTGCTCGAAAAAGACCCGAAACGCTGGCGTACGCTTAATGCGCTTGGGATTCTGTTCGTGACCAAAAACATGATTCCCGAGGCGGTGGAATATTTCACCGAGGCGCTTAAAGTCAGTCCCGATAATTCGGCGGTGCTCAACAATGTAGGGCTAGCGCGGGCAATTGAGGGGAATTTTCCGCGTGCGATAGAAGCGCTGCAGCAGGCGGTGAAGATGAGCAGCACGGATGCGCGGCGCAAGCAGGTTAATTTAAATCTAGCATTGGTGTATGGCATCAGCGGTGACATGGATTCAGCCAAAGTCGTGGCCGAAAAATATCTCGAAGGTGCAGCGCTTGATAATAATCTCGGACTTTATTCGCATCTGGCAAAAAATGACGAGCTCGCCAAGACTTATCTCAACATGGCGCTGACGCGCTCACCAACCTACTATGAGCGCGCCTGGCAGAATCTCAATGTTATCACTAATCAATCCAACCCCGATACGAAAGCCAACCCTCGCGGTGTCGCGCCGCCACCGTCTGTGACAAACTGAAGTCGGGGTGTTGGTTGCGGGTGTTGGTTCAAGGGAGAACTTTGCCTCACGGAATAGAGCAAACTTAATAGCAGCTGTTTTCTAGCCTGAAGTCTGACACCCGCAATCAGGAAACTGAATCATGATTTTCGGGCAACCTGTGGCCCCCCGGGGGCCTGCATCAGGGCCATCATTTCGATGCGGTTGATATTCACATGAGGCGGCTGGCTGACTGCCCAGCGAATGGCTTCGGCGATGTCTTTGGCGGTTAAAGGT
>JAJTIB010000067.1 GCA_021300075.1 Rickettsiales bacterium | reverse complement strand
GTGGAGGCGCTGATTCAGCAATCCGGCGTGCCGCGCGCGGAAATAAAACTCATCGGCTTTCACGGCCAGACCATCCGCCATGCACCGCATGAGGGAATTACCGAGCAGATTGGGGATGCGGCGTGGCTGGCGGCGAAAACCGGCATTCCGGTAGTGGCTGATTTTCGCAGTAATGACGTGCGCCATGGTGGGCAGGGCGCACCGCTCGTGCCGCTTTACCATGCGGTACATGCCGAAACCCTGCCCAAACCCGTGATGGTGGTGAATATCGGCGGGGTCGCGAATGTGACGTGGATTGGTGCGGGTCAGAGGCATATCCTCGCTTTTGATTGCGGCCCGGGCAATGCGCTGATCGATGACTGGATGCGCCGTCACACCGGCGCCGCGCGTGATGAGGACGGCGCGGTAGCTGCGCGTGGCCGGGTCGATAACGCCCGCGTCGCCGATTTTCTGCGGGATGGATTTTTCGCCCGCCCCGCGCCCAAATCGCTCGATCGCCACCATTTCAGTCTGGATCTGGTGGCGGGATTATCGCTGGAAGATGGCGCCGCCACACTCACCGCCATGACCGCTGCCGCGATTGCCGCGAGTGTAAAGCAGGTTCCTGCCCCGCCTGTGCAATGGCTCATCACCGGCGGTGGGCGGCATAATCAAACGCTGATGCGGATGCTGGAAGAAGTGGTGGCGAGTGGCGGGTGGCAGGTGGCGGGTGGGAAGAGAAAAAAATTTGGTTTAGCTGGTGCCGGTTTCACGAACCCAGACCCCCCCCCTCAGCAGGGGGGGAGCAGGTCAGAGCAACTACCTCATCACCTGCCACTTGTCACCTGCCACCTGCCACCTACTACTGTTCTCCCCGTCGAGTCTGTCGGCTGGAACGGAGATGCCCTCGAAGCCGAGGCCTTCGCTTACCTGGCTGTACGTTCAGTCAAAGGTTTGCCGCTTACGCTTGCTTCAACGACTGGAGTAAGTCGGCCGGTAAGTGGCGGCGTTTTCTATCCGGCCTCAGGCGCGGACGGGTCTTGAATTCTTCTATTTTGGCGGCGATATAGCTTTCGGTCAGTTCGCCCAGCGCGTCCATCTGCGTGCGGTAATAATGGTCAGCACCGGGGATGATTTTATAATCTACCTTTGTGCCTTTCTGCGCGCGCAGTTTTTCTACCAGCTGCGCGACAGCGGGCTCGCTTACGATATCGTCACGGTCGCCTTGGGTGATGAGCCCCGAGGCCGGACAAGGGGAAAGGAACCCGAAATCATACATATTCACGGGCGGGGAAATCGCGAGGAACCCCTCAATCTCCGGCCGGCGCATGAGGAGCTGCAGCGAAATCCATGCCCCGAAAGAGAAACCCGCGATCCAGCAACTGGAGGCGTCCGGATTTTGCAGTTGCACCCAGTCGAGTGCGGTTGCCGCATCCGTCAGTTCGCCCATTCCGTCATCGAACTTGCCAATTGAGCGCCCAACCCCGCGGAAATTAAAGCGCAGCACGGAAAATCCGGCGCGGGCGAAGCTCGAATAGAGGCGATAGACGATTTTGTTATTCATCGTCCCGCCATAAAGCGGGTGGGGATGCAGCACCAACGCGATGGGCGAATGTTTGTCCGGATTATGGTGGTAGCGGCCCTCAAGACGGCCTTCGGGACCTTGAAAAATAATTTCTGCCATGTATCTGACTCCCTTGCGCGTGCGCCCCAGCCCATCGCGACATATATTGACCAACACTAAGCGCGTACCTATAGTGCGGCCTTATTTAGAAACGCAAGGGAAATATGGCAAGTATCCGCGCTGAAATTGATAGTATCCTCGCCCGCGACCCTGCTGCGCGCACGCGCCTGGAGGTGGTTTTGTGTTATGCGGGCTTTCATGCCATTCGCTTGCATCGCCTTTCGCATTGGTTGTGGCAGAAAGACGCGAAGCTCCCTGCGCGTCTGCTGGCGACGCTAGGGCGGCTTGTGACGGGCATCGAAATTCACCCGGCGGCGGTAATTGGCGAGGATTGTTTTATTGATCATGGATTTGGCGTGGTGATTGGTGAGACGGCGGTGATTGGTAATCATGTGACGCTTTATCACGGGGTGACGCTGGGCGGCACATCCCTCACCCGTGGCAAGCGCCACCCGACGATTGAGGACGACGTAATTATCGGCGCGGGAGCGCAGATACTTGGGCCTATTACTGTGGGTAGGAGCGCACGCGTTGGCTCCAATGCCGTAGTCGTGCGGGATGTGCCCTCGGGGGCGACGGTCGTGGGCATTCCGGCGCATGAGGTCGACGATATTCCCAAAACCAAAATTTTTACCTTCACTTCCTACGGCACGCCGACTGAGGGTGCGGATGATCACCAAGTCATGGCAAGGCTGCGCGATCAGATACAGTTATTAGAAGCCCGCATGCAACAACTCGAGAAAAACAGCAGTTTCGCGGCAGGCGATGCTGCCTCGCGCTGGGAGCAGAAGAAGCCATGATCCTCTCAACCAAAGGACGCTATGCGGTAATGGCGATGGTCGATCTCGCCCAAAGCGGTGGTGAAAAACCCGTGGCCTTATCAGAAATTGCCAAAAGACAGGAAATTCCGCTCGCTTATCTCGAACAGATTTTCTCGAAACTGAAACGTGCTGGCCTGGTGTGCGCGCTGCGCGGGCCAGGCGGGGGCTACAGGCTTACGAAATCTCCAGCAGAGACCATGGTCGCAGCGATTATTCTCGCCGCCGAAGAATCTATCCGGATGACGCGCTGCAGCAGCGGTGATCACGGTGGTTGTCTGGCAACCAAAAGCTATTGTCTGACCCATGAGTTATGGGAGGGATTAGGCTACCAGATTTACCATTATCTGCGCTCGATTTCGCTTGCTGATGTCTGCGCGCGGCGCTTGAAAGAAAAGTTCCCTTATGACCCGGCGGAAATGCGAAATCTTGACCGCTTTACTCAGATGCTGACCGCAGGTGGTGAGGTGGCAGAGTTGCGATGATCTATCTCGACCATAATGCCACCTCGCCCATCCGTCCCAATGTGCTGGCTTCGATGCACCCGCTCGAAGGGCAGGCGCTCAATGCTTCCTCGGTGCATGGGGCGGGGCGCGCGGCCAAAAAAATCCTCGAAGATGCGCGCCGAATCATTGCCGAAGGAGTCAGTGTCTTTCCGGCAGAAGTCATGTTTACCGGCTCGGCAACAGAAGCGAATAACACGGTTCTGCGAGGATTTAAGGGGGCGAAATTCGTCGCCGCCAGCGAGCATGTATCGGTTGCGAAAACAGCCTCGTTGCTTGGCGCCGATATTTTGCCGATAGATGAAGATGGAATTCTAAACCTCTCAATTTTAGACAAAAAATTATCCAGTATTGGCGCGGGTGCGCTTGTCTCGGTCATGCTCGCGAATAATGAAACCGGGGTGATTCAGCCCATTCGCGAAATTGCCGAAATCGTCCATCGTCATGGCAGTTATTTACATACGGACGCGGTGCAGGCGTTGGGTAAAATCCCCCTCGATTGTGGGCTGCTGGGCGCGGATATGATGACGCTCGGCGCGCACAAAATCGGTGGTCCCGTGGGTGTGGGTGCGCTTATTCTGCGCCAGAATGTCCCGCTTCTGCCGTTACTTACGGGCGGCGGGCAGGAATCGGGGCATCGCGCAGGCACGGAAGACATCGTCAAAATCGCAGGATTTGCGACTTTGATGCGCGAGGTTGTCAGCTGCCCAGGCATGACGGAACTCCAGCGTCTAAGAGACGGGATGGAAGCGGCATTTGCGGGTGGAATTGTCTTTGGCAAAGCCGCACCGCGCCTTCCTAATACCAGCATGATGGCGATGAAGGGGGTGGCGGCGGAGACGCAGCTTATTCATTTTGATTTGGCGGGTTATGCGGTTTCTGCAGGCTCGGCCTGTTCCTCGGGGCGGATTGCGCCGTCCCATGTGCTCAAAGCCATGGGCATAGCCGAGGAAGTAGCCGCAACCGCCATTCGCGTGAGTCTGGGCTGGAATACGACGGAAAATGATGTGAAATCTTTTACGTCCGCCTGGCTCGCGGCCTTTGCACGATTGGGACAGAGAGCCGCTTGATAATAGTTGACTTCTATACTATGTTATTCCATACCCCGATCCAGCCTTGGATGTGAGATAAAATGACCAGTAGCGCACAGTTAAATCAGATAAAAAATTCGGCGAAGATGCCGATTTTCATGGATTATCAATCGACCACTCCAGTCGATCCACGGGTGCTAGAAGCAATGCTGCCTTATTTCACCGAGAAATACGGCAATCCGCACTCGCGCAGCCATGCCTATGGTTGGGAGGCCGAGGAAGCCTGTGAACTGGCGCGCGCTCAGGTGGCACGACTTATCAATGCGGATGCAAAAGAGATTATTTTCACTTCTGGTGCAACTGAGTCCAACAACATTGCGCTCAAAGGGGTGGGTGAGTTTTATAAGGCGAAAAAGAACCATATCATAACGGTTGTGACCGAGCATAAATGCGTGCTCGATTCGGCGCG
>JAJTIB010000014.1 GCA_021300075.1 Rickettsiales bacterium | reverse complement strand
TGAACCTTTCCTGCTGCAGATGGACGACAAATCAGGCGTCGTGCGCGTGGTCGAACCCGTCACGCGCAACCAATACGCTGCCAGCGAAGTCGTGGATCGTTATTTTCTGGCGCGTTACATTGTCGCGCGCGAGGGTTATAATTTCAGCATTCTTCGCAGCAACTACAATCTGGTACGCATCATGAGCACGCCGGATGTATTTTATCAATTCCGCCGCCAGGTAGATCCGGCCAACGAAGAAAGTCTCGCCGCACGCCTTAAAACTACCGGTCAGCGCGATATTCGCTTTGCCTCCATCAGTTACCTCAGCAACCCGCCTCTGCCCGGTGGCGCGGTCGAGAAAACTCCATCTAAAATCATGCAGGCGCGCATCGTAGCCACGGATCTTTTGCCAAATGCAGGTGAACTCAGAACCAACTATGTGGTAACGGTTACGTTTGAATATGCCAAACTGGAACTGAACGCTGAAGAGATGTTGCTCAATCCGCTCGGGTTTCAAGTCACCAACTATCAAATCCAGAAGGAGATCAATTGATGCGGTCCCTCTTCTTAAGTGTACTATTTCTAGTCTCTGCCAACGTGGCGGCAGCGCAGCCCATTGTCACGGATAGCCGCATTAAAACCCTCGTCTACAACGCCAACGAAGTGTTCACTGTTACTACCCATTACGGCTATCAGGCCAATATCGAGTTTGGTAATCGGGAGGAAATAGAAACCGTTTCCGTCGGCGACCGGGTAGGCTGGCAGATTGTGCCCAGCGGACGCCGCCTTTTCATCCGCGCGATGGAGGAAAACGCCCACACCAATATGACGGTCATCACTAACAAGCGCTCCTACCAATTCGATCTGCGCTCAAGCTCATCCAAAGCCGTCTATGGCAGCGAAGAACTGGTCTATGTGGTACGTTTTTTCTATCCCGAAGAGGGCGGCACACCGCCGCCAGCCATGGCCATTCCGATGAGTCATAATGAACCCTCGCTCGTGCTCAGTGCTCCGACCACCGCCGTCGCCAGCGGCCCCTTGCCAACTGCCGCACCCTTGCCAATTGCAGCACCCTTGCCGACAGCCGCAGCTTTGCCGCCCGCAAGCCCGTCAAATACCGCCGCCCTGCCCTCTCCCGACTTGCTTGAAAAATCGGCCGCTCCCATTCAGGCCACCACCGTCGCGCTTCCCGCCGCAGCCGCGCCCCCCGCCTTGAACAAGCCTGTCATCAATTATCGCTACACCTACACTGGCCCAAGTGATATCGCGCCGCTAAAAATTTTCGATGACGGAACCTCTACCTATTTCAAATTTCCCCAAGGTGCCCGCTTGCCAAATGTTGCGGTACTTACCGCCAGTGGTGAAGAAATTTCGGTGCCTTACCAAATCAACCCCGAGGGTATCGCGGTTATCAAGATAATTGCGCCACGCTTCAGCCTGCGCGAGAATGGCAACGAGGTTGTTGTCTATAACGAAGCAAAAATTACAGGATAACGGACCTCCCATGGAACAAACGACGCAACCGCCTGACGATCCTTTTGCCGCTCCGCCGGGTAACGGCAATGGTGAAGACGCCAGTGGACCGCTCGATACCGGCGCCCCGAATGTTGCCGCCAGCAAAAACAGGGTTATGCTTGTTCTGGGTGGGCTGGGGGTGTTGGTACTATTTCTACTCTATAACCTTTTCTTCCGTGGAGAAACCTCACCGCCGCCACCCGAAGAACTGGAAGTTCGCCCAATTGTACAAAGCCCGATTGAACCCCCGCCCCTACCGATTGAAGAACCGCCTCTGCCAGAACCCCCCGCCTTGGTCTCCGCGCCTCCCATCCCGGAACCAACAAACTTACCCATTATCAATCAGGAGGATGATAGCGCTTTGAAGGAGCAGTTAAAAGCCCGTCAGCGTTCGGAAATGGTGGTTATCAACAATGATGGCGGCGGGCTACTGGGGGGTGGAACCACGACCAGGCCGGCAAATGCCGATGGCGACCCCAATAGCCAGTTCTCTGCCAGAGTTGCGAACAGTGAAGCCGAAAAATCCGTCGCCACCCGTATTGGCGATTTGCGCCGCATCATCGCTCAGGGGCGGTTAATTTCAGCCACCATGGAAAGCGTCGTTAATACCGATTTGCCCGCGCCTATCCGCGCCATTGTCTCACGCGATGTGTATGGCGAAGCAGGTACCATTCCGCTGATTCCTGCGGGTTCGCGGTTAATTGGCAGTTACAATACCGAACTGACAGGAGGTCAGACGCGGGTTTTTATCGTCTGGACGCGGGTGCTGCGCCCCGATGGGATTGATGTAAAAATCGATTCCCCGCTGGTCGATCAAATTGGTCAGGCCGGTATCGGTGGTATTGTTGACAACAAGTTCCAGTTTATTTTCTCACGCGCGGTCATGGCAAGCGTGGTTTCAATCGCCTTCGCTTTGGGGTCCGACGAGATCAACCCCAACGATTCCGGTACTTCTACCACCACTTCCACGACCGGCACGACGCAAGATGGCAATGCCGCCTCGCTCGCCACGGTCAACGCCCTTAATCGCCTTGGCGCTCTGACCGAATCTTTTCTCCAGAGATTCCTCGATATTGGCCCCACCATCATAGTTGATCAAGGCACACCGGTGAATGTTTTTGTCAATCGCGACCTGATTTTCCCCGCCGAACTTGTCGGAACACAATTCATCCAGTAGGCTGCTACTCCTATGAGCATCGCCGCCCTTAACACCTATCTCAAGCCACTGGAGAAACTCTTCGCCGAAGAGGGGATTCAGGAAATTTCTATCAATGCGCCCGGCGAGGCATGGGTCGAGAAATTCGGCGACATGCGTTACGAGCCTCTGCCTGAATTCACCCTCGAACATCTACAATCGCTTGGGCATCTCATTGCCCAATCCACCTCGCAGGCGATCAGCGCAGAAAAACCGCTGCTCTCTGCCACACTGCCGGGGGGCTACCGTATTCAGATTGTGTTTCCACCTGCCGTCGAAGGCAAATCCATCGCCATGTCGATCCGCAAACAGGCGACGCTGCAACTGACACTCGATGACTATCAGAAAATGGGCGCATTTGATCGAACCCTCACTGGTGTTGCCCCCGAAAACCCGGCCGATAAGGAACTGGCCGAACTTTACGCGAAGGGCGATGTCAAACAATTCATCATCCGCGCCGTGCAGCACAAAAAAAATATCATCATCTCCGGCGGAACCTCTACCGGTAAAACCACTTTCCTGAACGCGGCGCTGCGTGCCCTGCCGCCCGAGGAGCGCATCATCACGGTCGAAGATGCCCGCGAAGTCAAAATTGAAAATATTCCCAACCGCGTCCATCTTCTGGCAAGTAAGGGTGGACAAGGTCTGGCGAAAGTAACCACGCAGGATTTGATCGAAGCCTGTTTACGTCTCAGGCCGGATCGCATTATCGTTGGCGAGTTACGCGGCGCGGAAGCCTTCAGCTATTTGCGTGCCATCAATACTGGCCACCCCGGATCCATCGCCAGCTTGCATGCCGACTCGCCCCAGCTCGCAATGGAGCAGCTTATTTTGATGATTATGCAAGCCGATTTGGGTATCACTCGCGATCAGATCAAAGCCTATGTCGAGAATGTCATTCAGGTCATTATTCAGCTAAAACGTGGCGAAAAAGGCCGCCGCTACGTCTCCGAGATTTACTTCAAACCGGGGCATTAAAGCATGCGAGGGGCGAACGCATGAAAGAGCAATTTGACGCGATCTTCAACAAGCTGATTCTGACGCTGTTGATTCTTATCACGGTGGGGGTTCCGGTCTATCTGGGCATGGCCATTGGCTATACGACAGGGCATCGCTTTTTAAGCCAGATTCAGCGCCAACCGCTAATACCCTACAGCCGTTATATGCTCGCCGCGACCAACCCGAACGGCATCGTCAAGGGCTACCTTGGCATTCATAAAATGGCCGTCGCGTATAAGAAATACCCACAATATAAAAAATATTATTTCAACATAGAGTTCGATGCCAAATTTTACGGGCCCTTAATCGGCGGTTTTGTGCTGGCGCTTTTTACCCTGTTCATGATGCGCGCACCGCTGATGGATTTCCGGCCCGTACGCAAGAAGGAAAAAATTCATGGCGACGCCAAATGGTCAGACGAATCCGAAATTCGCCGCGCCAAACTGCGTGCAAAAAAAGGGTTATTGCTCGGACGAACAGGGGCAAAAAATTACCTGATTATCGACGACTTCCAGCATGTGCTGCTATTCGCACCAACCGGCTCAGGTAAAGGGGTAGGGTTTGTGATCCCGAACCTGCTGTTCTGGGAGGAGTCGGTCATCTGTCACGACATCAAGGGCGAAAATTACGAGTTGACCAGCGGCTATCGCAGCAAGAAACTGAACCAGACCTGTTTTTACTGGAACCCGGCGGATCCGGACGGGATTTCGCATTGCTACAACCCGCTCGACTGGATTTCCGACAAGCCCGGCCAGATGGTCGATGATGTGCAGAAAATCTGCAATCTGGTGCTTCCCGAACAGGAATTCTGGCAGAACGAAGCGCGCTCGCTGATGCTAGGGATCATTCTTTATCTTTGTGCGGTCCCCGAAAAAGTAACCAGTTTCGGCGAAGTGGTACGCACCATGCGTTCGGACGATGTGGTCTACAATCTCGCCGTGGTGCTCGACACCATCGGCGGCAAAATCCACCCCGTCGCTTACATGAACATCGCCGCCTTTCTGCAAAAAGCCGACAAGGAACGTTCAGGCGTAGTATCCACCCTCAATTCCGGCCTCGAACTCTGGGCCAATCCGCTCATTGATACGACAACCGCCACGTCCGACTTCGACCTGCAAATGCTGAAAAAGAAAAAAATGACCATCTATTGCGGGGTGACACCGGACAACCTCCAACGCCTTGAACCACTGCTCAAGGTTTTCTATCAGCAGGCGACCGACTTCCTCACCCGCCATATGCCCAAGAAAGACGAGCCCCACGGCGTGCTTCTGATGATGGATGAGTTTCCTTCGCTAGGCGAAATGCCACAATTCCAGATCGGCATCGCTTATTTCCGTGGCTACCGCGTCAAGCTCTTCCTTATTGTTCAAGACACCCAGCAGCTCAAGGGCATTTACGAAGAAGCCGGCATGAACAGCTTCCTCTCCAACTCTTATTACCGCGTGACCTTCTCGGCCAACAACATTGAAACCGCCAACATGATTTCCCAATTAGTGGGGAATAAAACCGTACAGCAGGCCTCTCAAAACAAGCCGCGCTTTATCGATTTCAACCCCGCCAGCCGCACCATGAACGTCTCGGAAACGCAGCGTGCGCTGCTTTTGCCGCAGGAAGTGATTCAATTGCCGCGAGATGAGCAGATCATCCTCATCGAGTCGTTTGCACCCGTCAAATGTAAGAAAATTTTCTACTTCAAGGATTCGTTCTTCACACGTCGGCTGCTGCCGCCAATTAAGATCCCGCAGCAAGAGCCGTATGATCCGCGTCGGAAAAAGAAAACGGTCGCCGCTGCCCCGCCGCCACCGCCGGAAGACCGCCCGGGTGATACCGCACCGCCGGCAACGACTTAAGCCCTTTTGGAAGCCCGAATTTCTGGCAAATCCCGCCCGAGAATTACACGGGTGAGGGTCGCACTTGCCGGCGCTAAATCACGCCAGTGGGCAAGCGGAACATCCAGCTCGGCCAGCGCACAGGTCGGGAATTTACGCGTCAATTGACGGATATCCCTCTCATGCACCGCCTCGGCCATTAACCAAACCACGGTTTCCAGCACACCTGGATTATGGCCGATCACTAGCACATGGTGCACCGCAGCATCAAGCGATTGCAACTGATGGAGGATTTCTCCCGCACTGGCCAGATAGAGCCTTTCCAGATATTCCACAGGCTGCGAAAATCCAAGTGAGGTGTAAGTCTCACGCGTGCGTACAGCACTGGAGCATAAAATTTTATCCGGCAGCACGCCCTCGCGCAGCATCCACGCACCCATGCGCTCGGCGTCACTGACCCCCTGTCGGGTGAGCGCCCGGTCATAGTCTTGAGCGATGCCCTCGGCAGCTTCGGCCTTGGCATGGCGCAGAATCGAAATGCGGCGAAGTTTATTATTGTCCATAAAACCACTAGAAAAAACTCGTTCCCGCCCAAGGCGAAATAGTCTATAGATTATGCGCCTGATTTCGCAGGATTCCATTCAACAAGCAAGCTGCACTGCACCATGAAGAAAAAATCATCCACGTTCACATCACCCCCCGCCCCGACAGCGGCATCTATTGCCGCGCATTTTACTCGACCCGAACACCGTTTTTTCAACCGCGAACTTTCCTGGCTCGCCTTTAACACACGGGTGATTGAGGAGGCAATGAACCCCTCCCTGCCGCTACTCGAACGGCTGAAATTTATTGCGATTTCGGCCGCCAATCTTGATGAATTTTACATGGTACGCGTGGCCGGTCTCAAAGACAATCTCGACCAGAACATCGCCCTAAAATCGACGGATGGATTGACCCCGCAGCAACAGCTCGAACGTATCCGCGAAGCCGCTAGTATCCTGATGAACAAGCAGCAATCTGCCTGGCTGAAACTACAGGCACTGTTGGCGAAAAAAAAAGTTAAAGTAATAAAGCCTGAGCAGTTAAGCGCTGCCGACAAAGTTTGGCTGCGCGAGTATTTCGAGGCGAATATCTTCCCACTTCTAACCCCGATTGCAGTCGATCCGGCCCACCCATTTCCGTTTGTACCCAATCTGGGGATTGCTCAGGTGTTTGAGTTGCGTCCGCCCCGGCGCAAGAGCAAGAAAATGGTGGCGCTGATTCAGTTCCCTCACACCCAGCCGCGTTTCATTCGCATTGAGTCGGGACGCGGCACACGTTTCATGCTTCTGGAAGATGTCATTCGCCTGTTTTTAAATTTACTTTTCCCCAATTACGAACTGCTTGAAGACGCCGTCTTCCGAATCGTCCGCGACAGTGATCTCGAGGTTGAAGAAGAAGCGGCCGACCTGATACGCTATGTCGACAAAGCCGTGAAAGAACGGCGCTATGGTCGCGTGGTAAGACTCAAAATGAGTGATGGCACGTCCGAACATCTGCTGAAATTCATGTTGCAGCATCTACCCGCTGAACTAGACGATGTCGTGGCTGTCAAAGGTATGGTCGGGCTGTCGCATCTGGCAGAGATTTACGATATTCCCCGCCCCGAGCTTAAGTTTGAGCCTTTCAAAGTTCGATTTCCTGAACGCATTAACGACTATGCAGGCGACTGTTTCGCCGCCATTCAAGCGAAAGACATCGTCGTCCACCACCCTTACGAATCCTTTGACGTTGTCGTTCAGTTTCTCGAACAGGCCGCGCGCGACCCAAACGTTATCTCCATTAAGCAAACCCTCTACCGCACCAGCGCCGATTCGCCCATTGTCAAGGCGCTGATCCGCGCCGCCGAATCGGGCAAGTCCGTGACCGCTCTGGTCGAGCTCAAAGCGCGGTTTGACGAGGAAGCCAACATCCGCTGGGCGCGAGATATGGAGAAAGCCGGCGTACAGGTGGTGTATGGCTTCGTGCAGATGAAAACCCATGCCAAGGTGTCGCTCGTGGCGCGGCGCGAGGGAAAGAAAATCCGCGCCTACGCCCATTTCGGCACCGGCAATTACCACCCCAACACAGCGAAAGTTTATTCCGACCTGTCGTTTTTCACCAGCAACCCCGAGCTTTGCCAGGATGCTTCCTACCTGTTCAATTACATCACCGGCTATGCCAAACCCCTCAAATTCCGAGAGCTTGCCGTAGCGCCTTTGCATTTGCGACGCCGCCTGCTGCGCCTGATTGCTGAAGAAATCGCCCATACCAAAGCCGGACGCAAGGGCGCCATCTGGGCGAAGATGAATTCGCTGACCGACCCGGTAATGATCGACGCACTTTATGCGGCCTCGCAAGCGGGTGTGCAGGTGGATCTCGTCATTCGTGGTATTTGCGGATTAAAGCCTGGCATTCGCGGATTTTCAGAAAATATCCGTGTCAAAAGCATGGTCGGGCGCTTCCTCGAACATAGCCGCATGATGGCGTTTGGCGCTGGTTTTGGCCTACCCTCACCCAAGGCGAAACTTTATATTTCCTCAGCCGACTGGATGCCCCGTAATTTTGACCACCGCGTGGAAATCATGATTCCGATCAATAACCCCACCGTCCATGCCCAGATTCTCGACCAGATTCTGGTCGCCAATCTGAAGGACGAACGCCAGAGCTGGGTGCTGTCGCCGGATGGCAGCTACCACCGCCTCACGCGCGCGCCCGCCGCCTTCGCCGCGCATGATTATTTCATACATAACCCGAGCCTGTCGGGGCGCGGAAAGGCTTTGCATAAGATCGGGCTATCTGCTGCGCCCAACGCCCTAAGTGCAAAAAATCGTCATCGCCATGCCAATTAAATACAACACCGCCAGCGCCGACTACCCCAAAGGACTCATTGGCATTATCGACATTGGCTCCAACTCAGTACGGATGGTAGTGTACCACGCCTTAAAACGCGTGCCGCTTCCTCTGTTCAACGAAAAATACATGTGCGGACTGGGCAAGGGGCTGGCGCGCACCGGACGGCTCAACCCAGCGGGGGTAAAATCTGCCCGGCTGACATTGGCGCGGTTCATGCTGATGGCCGAGCGGCTGCAGCTTGCCAGCCTCGATATTCTGGCAACCGCTGCCGTACGCGACGCCGAGGATGGCCAGAAATTCGTGGAAGAACTGCAGCGTGAATTTGGCATTCGCATCAATGTCATCAGCGGTGAACGGGAAGCGGAACTCGCGGCCAAAGGCATCATCGCTTCAGTCCATGATCCGCTCGGCATCTCGGCGGATTTGGGGGGCGGCAGTATGGAGCTGGCCTCGGTCGAACGCCGCAGCATTGGCTTGACGACAACCTGTTCGCTTGGGTCGCTCAGAATTCTAGATGCAAGCGAAGGCAAAACGAAGGCAATGCAAGAGATTATCAAACGCGAACTCAAAGACATTCCCTGGCTTAAAAACGCCCATCCGCACTGCCTTTACGCAATTGGCGGTGGTTTTCGCACGCTCGCTAAACTCCATATGCGAAAAACCCATTACCCGCTTGCGATTGTGCATGAATATACTATGTCGCGGCGCACCATCGCCCAGCTGATCGATAAGCTGCTGGCGCTATCTCCGGCCGAAATTGCGAGTCTGCCTGGCATCTCCCAAAAGCGCGCCCCGACCATGATCCCGACCGCCCTCGTGCTGCAGCAATTGCTTGAGGTGACCGCAGCACCCGAGGTCATGTTTTCGGTGAGCGGCATTCGCGAGGGTTTTTTCTACGACCTGCTCAGCCCCAAATTGCAGCAAGAGGACGCGCTCACCGCTTCAGCCACCGATCTTGCAGCACTGATCGGCCGGCAGGGAGAATATGCCGAAGAATTATTCCGGTGGATGGAGCCTCTTTTTGTCAATGAGCCCATCGGCTGGCGGCGCCTGCGCTTTGCGCTTTGTACGCTTTCGGAACTGGCCTGGAGCATTGACCCGCTTTTTCGTGCAGAATGGGCCTATCACCGCATCATCCAGTCTTCGCTCAAGGGCCTTGATCATAAAGAACGCATCATGCTGGCGCTGGCGCTTTACCATCGCTACCAGCCCAAATGGAAAACGGAACGCGCCGAACTCAAACTGCTTGATGAGCGCGAGCGGCTCTGGGCGCGCTGTACGGGTCTGGCGGCAGGGCTGGCTTATCAATTCTCCGGCGGGCGGGCAGGCAATCTTTACCATGCCCAAATCCGTCTGGTGAACACTCAGTTGACCCTCGCGCTGGATGCCGATGCCAGCCCTTTACGTACGGAGGCGGTCGAGAAAAGGCTCGACGGATTGGGCGAGGCCTTCAAGGCATTTTCCAATTTTGTTTTGTAATCGGCGCGCGGAATTGCGATCGCCCCGAACTGCCGCAGATGCGGGTTCACATATTGTGTATCAAGCAGGGTATAACCCGCTTCCCGCAGAATCTCGACCAGTTTCACCAGCGCCATTTTGCTGGCATTTGGCTGATGTGAGAACATACTCTCACCAAAAAATGCACCGCCAAGCGATACGCCATAAAGCCCGCCGACCAATAGCCCCGCCGTCCATACCTCGACACTATGAGCATGACCCATTTGGTGCAACGCAACATAAGCGGCGATAATCGTATCGTTAATCCAAGTCGTGGGACGCTCCTGCCGCGCTCGGGCACATTCGCGCATCACATCCGCAAAAGCCTGGTCGGTGGTGAGGGTGAAATTACTTTTCGCCAGCGTCCGCCTCAGGCGGCGTGGCACATGGAAATCATCCAGTGGCAAAACACCACGCAGGGGCGGGTCATACCAGTCAATCGCCGTATCTTCGCGGCTGCGCCCCATCGGGAAATAGCCCTGCGCGTAGGCGGCGAGGAGCAGCTCAGGGGTGAGGCTCACCCGACTAGCGCCTCAATCGCCAATTCGTATCCTTTGGGGCCGAGGCCGCAGATGCTCTTGCGCGCCACCGCCTCAATGAATGAATGATGGCGGAACTTCTCGCGTGTTTTGGGGTCGCTCAGATGCACCTCGATGATGG
>JAJTIB010000086.1 GCA_021300075.1 Rickettsiales bacterium | reverse complement strand
GGGCCCTCGGGCCCTGTGCAGCGCAGTTCCCATGCGGCTCCAAAGCCGCTCGATCTTCCACTTCCATCGTTGCCTCCTTGGCAGTGATGGGTGGGGAAAATTCGACGACCACAACTGGGGATTATTGGAAGACCACTGACACAATCCGAACGCCGTGTTGGAAGGCGCAGGATCGCAGGCGAGCCCGACCGTGCGCGCCGAGCTTCGTGCAGGTTCTGCTGCGGCGCGTTCGCCTTCTGTTGACGACCCTGTGGCCGAGTATCGCGGGGGTGCGAGGCTGGATTACTCCTTGGCGGTGCCGGGGGCGCGGTTGGCGAATGCGGGAAGCGCCCCAAACAACAACCCGGTGCAGGCGGCCACACCGTGGGACAGGCAGGCCTTTGAGCAAGCCTTGATCAACAGGTTTGCAGGGTCGGCTGGGACCACGTACGAGTCACCGTACGAGGCGCTTGCTGCCAACGGCGGAGCAGTGCAGATCGTGCGGCGGCAGCCGCCTGCGACTCAGGCTGACGTGCGGCGGATCGACAATGAGATCGCTGCGCGCAATGCAGTCGTGTCCGGGGCGGCAGCAGCCAGCGCGCTTGGCAATACATGGAAGCTGGATGGCTACGGTGCTACTACGGTATCTGATGCGAGCGGGCCGGAGGCGGGCTTGGTGCGCGGCTTGAGCGGAGCGCCACGCAGTGTGATGGAGGGGCCTGCGCCGTGGACCGAGAACGCGGGGCGCGTCGTCCGCGGGCTATGGGACACGACCGCAGGTGCCTTGATCGATGTGCCCAAGCAGTACTACGACATCTTCGGTGCGCTGCGCTCTGGACCATCGGGGCATCAGCCGGTGAGTGCGTTGGGGCAGGCGGCCAACAGCATGTCGCCCGGTGAATTGGGCACAGCAGTGTTGCAGGCCACACTTGGTGCGCCGTCCAATCTTGTGATCGACGCGCTGGATGGCAACTGGTACGGGGTTGGTTCAAATCTCTTCGGGACCGCAACGCTGGCTGGGGGCTACGTTGCGGGTATTCGTGGTCTGCAGGCGCCTTCGTTCGGCCCGCGCTACTACCAACTTTTGTTCACGCAGAACGCACAGGACTTTGTCGGCGGGTTGACGCGTGCAGACCGCATGGCGTTGGGCGTTCAGTATGAGCGCACACAGGGCCTCATCAATAGCATCGGCCAGTACGGCGGGCAGTCGGCATCGCAGGTGTACATGCGCGCGTTCGATGCGAATGGCAATCTGCTTCGGGGCAGCGTCCGGCTCGATAGCATTGGTGTCAATCCTTCCGCGCCATTAGGCTTTGACTTCTTGGAATACAAGCTCACGCGTCTTTCGCCGCTGACGGACCACCAGGCGCTGCACTTCCCGAACTTCGAGCTCTACGGCGGCGTGGTGACCGGGTTACGCGCGCGGGATATTGGTCTTCCACAAGGTCGGATCATCCCGCCGTTTAGGGTCGACGTGCGAACCGGCCCGCTGCCAACGAAGCCCGGGGAGTGAGAAGGTGGATCGCATCGAACGCACTCTGTGCAAGGAGATCGCCCCGGTACTGGAGGCGCGCGGTTTCGCGCTGCGAAGGGACTGGGGGTACTTTGTGCGCAGTACCGCCTATGGTCACGATGCCTTCGTGGTCGTCAACAAGGGCACGGCTTCAGGGTCTTACTTTGGTGTCGGTCTGGTGATCGATGTTCGGCACGACCGCATCGAAGTGCCTTGGAATAGGCTGGGCTTCATTTATGGCGACGACAACCAGAGGCAAACGACGACAATCGTCCTGGGCTACCCCCCGCGCCAGCGAGGTCAGGAGGCACCTGTGATGAAGGTGAGCCCTGCAACCATGAAGGACGACATTGTCCGCGTCGCACGCGAAATTGAAACTGCATTCACTGACTGCGCGCTGCCGTTTTACCAGCGCTTCTGCGATCTCAAGGCGATCGAGGCCCTCGCCAATGAAGTACCGCTTGCTGATCTTGCGCCGTACACGGTCGGGCTGCCGATGGAAGATCGCGCGATGCGCAGCCTGCTGTTGGCCAAGGCGGTCAACCCGGCCCGCTACGCTGCCGTGCGGGAGGCCTTCGTGACGCTGGACCAAGGCATGTTCCCGCGTGAAAAACGCCTCGAGATGTTGCGCCGAGTTGACGAGATGACGCTGTAGTTCGTTCTCTATGCCGCATGCAGCACGCGAGCAGAAAGAGGACACGGTGGGAAAAAAAGCGGCCGGGTGAGCCAGAATTGGCCGTCCGGGCCTCGGGGTCTTGCCTTTTGAACCAAAAGCCCGCGGCCACCGTACAAGCGATGAAGAAAGATCTAACTCCGGCTGCGCGGGCGCGGCTCGCCGCACTCGACTTGCTCGAGCGATTGGAGTTCGAGGAGTCAATCGCTGCCTACGAGAGACATCTGAAGGAGACCCCCGGCGAGGACATCGCAGCACTTGGCGGATTGGCCAGAGCCTATCTCGCAGCGGGCCGCTACCGAGAGGCGATTCCCTTGTTCGAACGAGTCGGACTCAGCGAGCAGAAGAAGCTTGCCGGCGGGATCAATCGGCGCGATGTGATCGCGGTATTGCACTGGCTGCTGGGCGAACGTGCGGTGGCCCGCACGTTGATCAAGGAAGTCGTTACCGGCCGCCTCGAGGGCAGCATCATCTATGGAGACGGTGCCGGCGGTGCGACGCAGGGCTTGCTGCTGCATTACATGGCTGTATCCGACGGGGTCACGGAAGACGTGCAATATGCCGTGGACTATTTGGCGAATAGGAATTTCAAACGACATTTCCCGCGAGTTGGCACCGTATTCCCCGTACTTTTAGCGGTCAACCGCGCGCTCCCAGGCGATCAATCCCCCCTTGCACTGACGATACGAACGCGGCTTCGGGCCGGATCACCGTTCACCCGCCTCGCCTTGGCGCCCTCACGCGATCACGGGCCGAGCGCGTCCGTCGGTTCTCTCGCGGAACCGTCGTCCTGCTCTCCG
>JAJTIB010000131.1 GCA_021300075.1 Rickettsiales bacterium | reverse complement strand
CATAACCCATCGCGACGGCGGGACCAACATCATCACTGCTGTTTCGCGTGTTGTCGGTCTTGCTGTCGATTTTAGCGGTGTCGTTGATGTCGATATTGACGCGAAGAATATCGCCCACCCGCGAGGCGCGCTGGTCACGGAAGAAGGCGCGGGCGCCAGGTTGCCACAACGAATTGGCGGTGCGTATGCTCGCTGTTTCCGGGTCGGGCAGGGGCCAGGACAGCGGCTTGTATTCAGGGTCGGTCTGTGGATTTTCGACTTTGGTCAAGGGCGGTTGGACGCCAGTGCGGTTCAGTCTATCGATGGTGCTTTGGCAACCACTGAGCGCCAGAGTGCTGCTGGCCAGGAAAAGAATGTAAAAATATGGTCGCATATGCAGCCCCTAATTCATTGACTGTGTGGGGGTGACTTCCACCCGGTTGGCACTCAGCACTTTGGCGCTCACCGCGCGCCCGGAATCCAAATTCTTGACGCGGATGACGGTTCCCGCCGCCCCGTCCTCCAGTGCCTCACCGCTGGTTCGTATAGCGATATACGGTGTACGATAAAGCATCTCGATATTGGCTCCTTTGGTAATCACCATCGGGGTCATGACTTCACCCGAACGAATGGCACGGCCTGCCGAAATAATGCGCCTAGCAGAGCGGCCAATTAAACCGCTTTCCTCGGTGATGATATCCTGACGAAGTTTGCTGCTTGCAATCATCTGGGTTTCCAGATCCGTCGCCTCGATGACATCGCGATTGGTGATTTGCCTCCTGAGTACCGGCACAGCGATGAGTTCGTCATAACGTCCCGATACGGGTGTGACCCGCTCGGTCTTTCCGTTCGCGATTATGTAGGCGTTTGCCTGCCAGCGTTTGGCGGCGGTATCCACCTGCATGCCTACCAGTTTCAGAGTGATGGGGTGATCGGCGCGGTAAAATATCGGCGTACCAGAGGGCAGCACGCTCGCGCGTATCTGTTCGGCCAGATTTTGTTCCTGCAGGAGGATGGCGGCGGCATGTTCGAGATCCTTAGTGGAGATTTCAAAATAATGACGATCGGGCAGGGGAGCAATCCTATCTCCGGGCGTTGCTTGCTTGGCGGCAGCTATCTGTTCGATGGGTGTCCATTCCGCCGCGCGCGCTGTCTTTGTACCTGGCGTAAACGCCATAATCAGAGACAAACTTGTGATAATCCATGCATGGATCATGTATTTCATAAAATTAGACCGATTGATTCAGGGTTTGCAGCATCTGGTCGCTGGCGGTAATAACTTTGGTGTTCATTTCGTAGGCGCGCTGCGCGACAATCAAAGAGGTGACTTCAGAAACAGGATTTACGTTGGAATTCTCGACATAGCCCTGCAAAAGTCCGCCAACGCCATCTTCTCCGGCATTGCCTAATATGGGCGGACCCGAAGCGGTAGTTTCAACAAAAAGGTTATCACCAATGGCTTCAAGCCCCCCGGGGTTGATGAAGGTTGCCATTTCAAGCTGTCCGAGAATCTGCGGGTCAACCACACCACTGAGTGTCACCGCAACCTCGCCCGATAAATTGATGCTGACGTCAACTGCGTCATCGGGAACAGTGATGGCGGGTTGCACGGTGAGCCCTTGTGCATTGACGATGATGCCGTCTTCCGACAGTTTGAAGGTGCCGTCACGGGTATAGGCAATGGTTCCATCGGGCTGCTCTACTTGAAAAAATCCCTTTCCCTGCACGGCGAGGTCGAACGGCTGTGAGGTCTGCGTAACGGTCCCTTGATTGTTGTTACGAGAAATACCGGCAGTTTGCACTCCTAAACCCAGCTGAACTCCGACTGGAAGAGTCGTGCCCTGATCGCTTGAATTTGTACCTACGCGCACCAGATCCTGATAGATCAAATCCTGAAATTCTGCGCGCTGAGACTTATAACCCGTTGTGGTCATGTTGGCGAGGTTTTGCGAAATCACATCCACATTGGTCTGTTGAGCGTTAAGTCCGGTTGCGGCAATGTTCAATGAGCGTACGGCCATGATTCAATCTCCTGGTTAGCCCTGTGCCGGGCGAGCATAAGCGGTTGAGGTTTTGCGTTGCAGATCATACATGGTTTCAATCATCTTTGCGGTATCTGACACTGAGCGATTGACCTGAATCACCTTCACGATTTCGGTAACGCCGTTCACATTTGAGCCCTCAAGCATTCCCTGTAATAACTTGGACTGTTGGGCGGCTTCTGCCACCTGATCCGTCTTGAACATCGTGTTGCCGACACGTTCCATGGCCTGATCGTCAGCGAACTCAAACATGCCGACCGTTGCGATCAGTTCGCCATCCTCGGTGAGGAGGTTACCAGCGCCGTCAATACGTACCGATACAATATCAGCGGGCAGAGTGATCTCGCCGCCATCGGCACTTAAGACCGGATAGCCATCTACCGTCACTAGCGTGCCGTCGGTATTCAGTTGGAAATTACCCGCTCTGGTGTAGCGCGGCCCCAGCGGGGTCTCGACCTGGAAGTAGCCCGGGCCGTTAATCGCCATATCAAAGGGATTGCCTGTTGGTCGCGTGCTGGCCTGCGTCATATCACGGTAGCTGATCGGGTCATCGACGAAAGCCATTTTACTGCCTAATTTCCGGCCATCGGGCTCCAGATAATCGCTAAACAGCAGGCGTTCGGCCTGAAACCCTGCCGTGTTCAAATTGGCAACGTTGTTGGCCGTGGCTTCCATGTCGCGAAACAGCGTCATCTGACGGGAAAGGGCAATATAAATACTATTATCCATCGTCGTTCACCTTGTCGCCTGACGGTTGAGGGGTGGGTCAAGTACCACCTGATTTAACCTAAGGTGTGTTAAGCAGGTTTCATGCCAATTCCAAATGAATGAGGTTACAAGCGGTTGTTGCAAATTGGTTGCAAACAATTGGCCACAGGTTAAAAGTTGAATCTCACAGGAGATTCTTATGAGCAAAAAAGACAAAGAAAATACAGAGGACGAGGAATCCAAAGAACTGGTAGCAGCCGGTGAAGAAGGAGAACCTGCCGCAGGTGCGACCAAGGGCAAGCGTAAGTTGCTGATTATCATTGGTGTTGCGGTCGTCGTGGTATTAATTGCTTTGGGCGTTGTATTTTCTGGCATTTTAGGCGGTGACGGCGACAAAGACAAAGGTCAAGAAGCGAGTGCGGAAGCTACTGAAGAAGCATCCGGTGAACATGGGACCATGAAGGCCGAGGAAGATCTGGTCAAACCGGTCTATTATGAGCTGCCAGAGTTTTTGGTGAACCTGACCACTACTACAGGTAAGGTGAGCTTCCTTAAAATGTCGGTTACGCTTGAACTCCGCGACAAGGCGTCGGTCGCCCTTGTCGAGGCCAACAAGCCGCGCATCATGGATGCCTTTAACACTTATCTGCGTGAAGTCCGACCTTCGGATCTTGCTGGTTCCGCTGGGATTTTTCGCTTGCGCGGCGAGTTAATGACGCGGATTAACCGTACCGTGGAAGAAGGCCTCGTCAAAGATATACTTTTCAGTCAAATTATTGTACAGTGACCTGCGCGTGATTCATCAATACAATAAAAAAACTTCTCAGATGCGCGAGAATGGCACTGCTTTTGCACTGAATGACGAACAGGAGCATTGCCTAAATGGCTGACGAACCAACAAGTGACAACGCGGCCGCCGCTAATGAGGCGGCGCTGGGCGAGTGGGAGAAGATGGTATCGCAGGATATGCCGCCTGAGGTCGCCCCTTCGGCGCCGCCTGCTGGCGCAACCTCGGAAGAACCCGCACGCGTTTTGAATCAAGACGAGATTGATCTGCTGCTCGGGTTTGATGGCGGCGCGGTTGGCGGCGGTGAGCGCACCAGCGGAATTTACGCAATTCTCGATAAATCCATCGTTGCCTACGAAAAATTGCCGATGCTCGAAGTGGTGTTCGACCGGCTGGTGCGAATGTTGTCGCCGTCACTGCGTAACTTCACCTCAGACAACGTGGATGTCAGTATTGATTCCATGGTGTCAATGCGTTTCGACGACTACATGAATTCAATTCCGCTGCCTGCGATGCTGGTCGTGTACCGCGCGGTGGAGTGGGAGAATTTTGGCATCATTACGATTGATAGTTCTCAGATTTATTCGACCGTTGATTTACTTCTCGGAGGCCGACGCACGCAAAAACCTATTCGGGTCGAGGGGCGGCCCTATACCACGATTGAGCAGAATATCGTTAAGCGAATGGTTGAGATTATTCTAAATGATATGAGTATGGCGTTTGACCCCATCAGCCCTGTCAGCTTCCAGTTTGACCGGCTGGAAAGTAATCCGCGGTTTGCCGCGATTGCGCGTCCCAATAGCGCGGCGCTGCTCGTTCGTTTGCGGGTGGAAATGGAAGAGCGTGGGGGAATGATTGATATTGTGTTGCCGCATGCGACGTTGGAGCCCATCCGGGATCTGCTTTTGCAGATGTTTATGGGCGAAAAATTTGGCCAGGACGCGATGTGGGAGCGCCATTTAGGGCGCGAAGTGGGGCAGACTTTCATCGATCTGGAGGCAATTCTCGATGAACGCAGCATTTCCCTGGGAGAGGTGGTGGATTTGAAAATTGGTTCGACCATTCTGTTTGATGCCTCACCCGATGATCCAGTTCGGATTAAGTGTGGCGGTGTGCCCCTTACAACCGCTCAGATTGGCCGGGTGGGGGATAAAATGGCCATTGCCATTAACGAGGATATTAAAAATTTCCGCGAACAATTGCGCGAACACGGAATCGAGTAGCGGGGTAATCCATGCAGAACATATTTTTATCGCTGATGATTGATGTGACCATGGCCGTGCTGTTAGTGGTCACAATTTTTTATTGTCGTAAGCTCAATCAGCGCATTCGTGTGCTTCAGGACAGCCGCTCGGAGCTGGCCCAGATTGTGCGCGAATTCGACGAATCGACCGAACGTGCTACTAAAAGCATCGCCGAGATTCACGAAGCCTCGCGCCGCATCAGCGAGAATATTCAGCATAAAATTGATAAGGCCAATTATTTGGTGGCTGATCTCGAGACCGCCATTACCCGTGGTAATCGCGCGATTGAGTCAGTCGAAGGTGCGGATGCTCTTGGTGGTAACCGGCGCAGTGCAACGTTTTCCCCTCGCTCTAATGAAACCCCGCGCATGTCGGGTAATTTTGGGCGCAGCGCGAGTATGGAGACCTTTGAAACACCAACCTCCAACCGTCCGGTGAAAGCACGTTCGCGTGCTGAGCAGGATGTGCTGGATGCGCTAAAAAATCGCGGAGAATAAGATGACTAGTCCCACCCCGCGCCGAAGATTCGTGCCGCGCTTTCGCCTTATGCCCCTCACCATGACTATGCTGGCGTTGATGCTGGTGCTCAAAGCCCAGAATATCTTTATGGATGGGCGCACCCTGAAGCAAACGCTGGATGGGAGTGCCTATGCTGAAGACGCGCCAAAAGAGGAGGGTTCTGGAGCCGAAACAGAAGATGCCGATAAAAAAGCCAATGCCCCTGATGCTGCAGAAGATTCGGGCGAGGAAGAAGAGTCAAAAGAAGCGCGTGGTGGCGCGCTGGGTAAGAATTCTGAGAATGAAAAAGCCCTCGGTCAGGGTAAAACTTCGGTAAAAGCGCTCGATGCGATTAAAGCCAAGCAGAATGCAGAACAGTTCTCCAAAGTTGAATTGGATATTCTGACCAATCTCAGCAAGCGCCGTGAGGCACTAGAAGTGCGGGAAAAGGAGTTAGAGATCAAGGAGTCAGCACTTCTGGCTTCAGAGTCGCGTATCAATGATAAAATCATTGAGATGAAAAATCTGAAAGAAGAAGTAGATAAAGTGCTGGCGCTCTATAACGAGAAACAGGAAGCTGAAATTCGCGGGCTGGTCAAAATTTATGAAGCAATGAAACCGCTTGATGCGGCGGCTATTTTTAACGAAATGGAAATGCCGATTTTACTTGAAGTTATCGACAAAATGTCGGAGCGCAAAGTCGCCCCCGTCCTTGCGGGCATGAATCCCAAGCGTGCGCGGGACGTGACTCAGGAACTGGCCGAAATGCGTAAAGTTCGTGCGGATCTCAAAAATCAAGCGGCAGGTCTTTAACCCCTAGGCTGCGACAGTTTCTGAGCGTAAATGAATCTGCCATTGCGCTAGATCCTTGAGTGCGCGGGCGCTGTAGGCGGCCGGCCGATCGTCCTTGCGAACACGGCCTTCCAGCGGCGGAAACAGTCCGAAATTCACATTCATTGGCTGGAAACTACTGGCATTCGCACCTCCAGTGATATGGTTAAGGAGTGCGCCCAACGCGGTTGTCGGAGGCGGTGGGATGATTGCTTCGCCCATAAGTTCTTGGGTGGCAAAACGCCCTGCCATCAATCCGCAGGCGGCGGATTCGACATACCCCTCGACTCCGGTAATCTGTCCGGCAAAGCGCAGATGCGGCGCGGATTTAAGACGCAAGAATCCATCGAGCAATGCAGGCGAACGGATAAAGGTGTTGCGGTGGATGCCGCCCAGACGCGCAAACTCCGCATTTTCGAGCCCCGGAATACTGCGGAAAATACGCTGCTGCTCGGCATATTTCAGCTTCGTCTGGAAACCGACGAGATTATAAAGCGTGCCGAGCTTATTATCCTGACGCAACTGCACGACCGCATGGGCACGGCTGCCAGTATGTGGGTTCGTGAGCCCTACCGGTTTCATGGGCCCGAAGCGAAGTGTATCCAGCCCACGTTCGGCCATGACCTCAATCGGCAAACAGCCTTCGAAATAGGGCGTATTTTTTTCCCATTCCTTGAACTCGGTTTTTTCGCCCGCGTTGAGTGCCGCGATGAAGGCCTCATATTCTTCCTTAGTCATTGGACAGTTGATATAGTCGTGCCCCGACCCTTTGTCCCAGCGGCTTTGGAACCATGCTTTGCTCATATCGACCGAATCGAAATAAACAATCGGTGCAATCGCATCAAAAAAAGCAAGGTATTCGATGCCCGTCGCACGCTGTATGGCTTTGGATAATGTGGGCGAGGTGAGGGGGCCGGTGGCGATAATCGTCATGCCACTTGCAGGCAAAATTTCTATCTCGCGCCGCTCAAAACGAATTTTTGGGTGGGCTTCAAGTGCCGCCGTTACGGCGCGGGCGAAACCTTCGCGATCCACCGCCAGTGCCCCGCCAGCAGGGACTTTATGGGCGTCGGCCATTCGCAGAATCAGTGAATTGCAGCGGCGCATCTCCTCATGCAACAGCCCCACGGCATTGCGCTCGTAATCGTCTGAGCGAAAGGAATTAGAACAGACCAGTTCGGCGCAATCGCCACTGTGATGCGCCTCGGTGCGGCGCTCAGGTCGCATTTCATGAATTACGACTGAAATCCCGCGCTCAGCAGCCTGCCAGGCCGCTTCACTGCCTGCCAGCCCTGCGCCGATGATCTGAAGTTCCTGACTCATGTCCCTTGTAATAGCTGGCGTGCCTGTCGATGCAAGTCCGGCGTGCGTGCAGCCACAACGTTACGATAATTCGCAAGAGTCACAGGTGCACCATCCCAGCCCGTGATTACGCCACCAGAGCTTTCGATAATCGTGACAAGAGCTAGGATATCGAAGGGCTTCAGCCCCGTATCCACTACGATGTCGCGTATCCCTCGGGCGAGGAGGCCGTAGGCATAACAGTCCCCATTTTCACTGAATTCTCCGCATTCTGCTTTGAGCCGTGTGAATGCTAACCGTTCCCCTGGCGTGAAATAAGAGGTGGAGGTAGTAGAGAGGCTGGCTTTTTTTAGATGTTCATGCGTACCGGATCGGGCATCCATCGCCTCTTTAATGTCTGGATTTCCGCTTGTGCGGGAATGACAAGTATAAAGCGTGGCCTCGCCGCGCACTCCACTCCAGCGTTCGCCCGTGACCGGCTGGTCGAGGATGCCGATGATGGGAATGCCGTCTTCGCACAGCGCGATCAGCGTGCCCCATTCTTTTTTTCCGGCGATAAATGCGCGCGTGCCGTCGATTGGGTCAAGGAGCCAGGTATAAAATGGCTGCCGGCGAGGGCTTCTACGCTCGCCATGGAGCGCGCTATCGCGGCTCATGGCTGGCTCGGCCTCCTGGCCTTGCGGCATCTGCGTTGTGCCAAACTCTTCACCGTAAATAGAATGGGAGGGGAATTGCTGATGAATCATCTGCCGCATTACGCGTTCGGCCGCGCGGTCGGCCTCGGTGACGGGGGAGTTATCCGCCTTCGCATCGACCACGCCATGCGCGCCGAAACAGGGACGAATCACCGCGCCAGCCGCATCTGCCAGTTCGTGCGCGAAGGCAAGAAGTGATGCGTGGTGCGTGGTGGGTGTTGCGTGGAGGGTCATACCATCCCGTTATTCGAGCGCCAGGAGGCGCGATTCAGCCATGAGCCCGCAAAGCGGCGCGGAGGACTAGTCAGCATGACAATGTCCGCAGCCATTAGTTGCTAAACGCCTGCAGACCAGTGATGGCACGGCCAAGGATAAGGGCGTGAATGTCATGCGTGCCTTCGTAGGTGTTGACGGCTTCGAGATTGAGCATATGGCGCATGACATGGTATTCGTCGGAAATACCATTGCCGCCGAGCATGTCACGGCTGGTGCGGGCGATTTCAAGTGCCTTGCCGCAGCTATTGCGCTTGATGAGAGAGATGATATCCGGCGTCCAGTTATCTGCATCCAACAACCGACCAACCCGAAGCACAGCTTGAAGGCCCAGGGCGATTTCCGTCATCATGTCAGCGAGTTTTTTCTGAATCAATTGATTGGCGGCGAGCGGTTTGTCGAACTGAATACGTTCGAGCGTATAGTTACGGGCGATTTCATAGCAATGTTCCGCTGCGCCAAGTGTGCCCCAGGCAATACCATAACGCGCTTTATTGAGGCATGAAAATGGCCCTTTAAGCCCGCTGACATCGAGCAGGCGCTCTTCGGGGACAAATACATCATCCAGCATGATCATGCCGGTAACAGAGGCGCGCAGACTCAGCTTTCCCTCGATTTTTGGAGTGGTGATGTTACCTTTGTCGCCGCGTTCGACGATGAAGCCACGGATTTTATCGTCGAGCTTTGCCCAGATGATAAAAATGTCGGCAATCGGAGAATTCGTAATCCAAGTTTTGCTGCCACTGAGTTTGAAGCCGCCCGCTACTTTTACGGCGCGGGTTTTCATACCGCCCGGGTCGGAGCCGTGGTCGGGTTCGGTGAGGCCAAAACAACCAATCAGTTCGCCGGTCGCCAGACGCGGCAGATACTGTGCCTTCATGGCCTCGTTTGCAAAGCTATCAATCGGGTGCATGACGAGGGAAGACTGCACCGACAGAGCTGAGCGGTAGCCAGAATCGACCCATTCAATCTCGCGGTTGATGAGGCCGTAGGCCACCTGCGAAACGCCCGCACAGCCATAGCCTTGGATGGTTGAGCCGAGTAAGCCCTGCTTACCCATTTCACGCAGAATCTGGGGATCGAACAGTTCACGGCGGTTAGCCTCGGTGACGCCCGGAAACAGGATATTTCGCGCGAACTGTCGCGCGCTATCGGCAATCAGTCGCTCCTCCTCGCTCAACTGGTCGCGCAGCAGCAGCGGGTCGTTCCATTCAAAACTGGCGGGCATATATCCTCTCTTAAAGAGGGCAACTTAGCACTGATTTTATCCGCTCGCAATGTGGAGGGTGTTTTTATCATTCACAAGGAGCGCAGCGACGCGGCAATCCAGCCCCTTTTACTCACGTGAGCAATTTATTGCACAAGTGAGTATCAAAACCGTCCGCCGTAAACGGCGGTTTTGCGCCGCGTAGCGAGCGAGACGTATAAATAATTATGTGTAATTATTTATGCAATTGACTATAAGTGATTGAAGATGGATTGTTTCGGCTTCGCCTAGCGATGACAAAAAATTTACACCACAATATTGACAATCGATCCACGATCCCAGTACAGGCCGCGCCCGAGCGCAGTGATCGCATGGCGGATCATTTCACCCAGTTCACTTTCGTCTGGGAAGTGGTTAATGACGGCACGAACAGCGCGGGTTGCCCGCATCTCAATTTTTGATTCAGGACGAGTAACCGCACCGGTGGCCGCAAGCTGCGACGCTGCACGGATAAAAGGATTATTGCTGTTGGCTGAACGGGTGCTGTCCATAGCTTTCAAATATAGCATTAAATCCCAGCGGCAGCAACACGCATCATGCTGTCGCGCAGTAGCCAGTTAACCACAATTTGAATCTGAGAATCTTCCATTAAAGCGGGCGCATGGCCGACGCCTTTAATGGTCGCTGCTTCCGCCTTGACATGCGATTTGCACATGGCGCTGACCGTATCAGCGGCGAGAATATCCGAGATTTCGCCGCGCAGAATGAGGGTAGGAATCTTTACCTCGTTCCAGATAGCGGCGAGGCTTACATCCTCGATGTTAGCAAAATTTTCACTCGCAGCGCGCAAAGGTACGGCAATCGCCGGGTCGCAAAGATAACGCCAGGTTCCGTCGGGGCGCTCGTCGAAACTGGTGGCGAATAACCGCTCCCATAGCGCCTCATGGGTGATGCCCCAGGGTGCAAAATTCTCGCGCAGGTAATGTTCAGCAGCCGCACGGCTGGCGAAGACTTCGGGCAGCGCGCCGACATAATGGTAAATACGCGACAGTGCGTCTTTACTCAAAAAACTGCCAATATCATTCAGGACCAGCTTACGGATGCGGGCAGGATAATTTGCCGCAATCATCATCCCGATAATGCCGCCCATGGACGTACCCACCCAATCCACTTGACGCAGATGAAAATTATCCATGACCGCCAGACAATCCTGTACATACGTGCCGTAATGGTAATGGTGGGGATCGCTGAAGCGATCGCTTTCGCCCCGTCCGGCCATGCTCAGCGTCAGAACACGCCGCTGGCCTTGCTGCACCAGCGCCTCGGCGAGCAAATCAAAATCCCGCGCGTTTCGGGTGAGACCATGGACGCAGATTACGGTTTCACTCGCCATCGGCGAGCCGTAATCGTAAAAAACAAGTTGGCGTGTGGCTTTTCCGTCTGGCGTTTTGAGGCTTATACTGTGACGGGTGAAATCCATTTAGATTCGGATTAGATTGCGACTGATCTCAAGCCCAGTCAGAGGAATTTCAGTCGGTATTTTATCGATCACATCTGCTAGCAAACGCGCCGAACCTGCTGCCTGTGTCCAACCCAGAGTGCCGTGGCCCGTATTCATGAATAGGTTGCTTATGGGCGTTGCACCAACCATCGGCGGGCCGTCGGGGGTGGAAGGGCGCAGACAGGCCCATTGTTCGGGGTTGCTTAAATCTGCTTTGGGAAATAGCGCGGCAGCCCCACGGATAATGGCATCTACGCGAACTTTGCGGATGTCATGATTATAGCCGGCAAACTCAGCCGTGCCAGCGGCGCGGATGCGATTGCCAAGGCGGCTATAGACGACTTTTTTCTCTTCGTCCGTAATACTGATGGTAGGCGTAAAACCATTCGCAGGAAAAGTGATGCTGTAGCCTTTCATTGGATAAATCGGGACATAAAGGCCAATCTGGCGCAGATGGATAGGGCTGTAAGCGCCCAGACTCATGACGTAGGCGTCAAACTCGCTTAAGTAGCCTTGCGACGTTTCGATATGCGAGATTTTCCCCCCCGCCTTATGCAGATGACGAATGGCTAGATCATATTTGAATTTGACGCTGAATTTAGTAGCGCAAAGTTCGGCGAGTTTCTGGGTGAAAATGTGAATGTCGCCTGAAGCATCAAGCGGTGAAAAGACCGCGCCATAGAGTTTTTTGCTGGCATGAGCAAGGGCGGGCTCTTTGCGAATAGCTTCTTCTAATGACATCACCTGTTCGTTGCAGCCCAGATTCGATTGAAATTCCGCCTGGCGCTTTGCGTGATCAAAATCTTTCTGCGACGAAAAAACATGCAAGATGCCACGATCGAGAAAATCAAACTCAAGACCGGTTTCTTTTATCAGCTCATCCATTTTTGCTTTGCTGTAAAGCCCAAGGCGCAGCAGCGCCTCCGAATGGTTACGCGCGCGCGCGGGCAGGCAGTTCATGAGGAACAAAATGCCCCAGCGGATGAGATGCGGATCAGCGCGCAGACGGAAAACCAGTGGCGCGTCGTCCTGCCACATCCAGCGCAGGAGCTTTGGGAAAACATTTGGGTTAGCCCAAGGTTCGGCGTGAGAATAGGAAAGCTGGCCGCCATTCGCGAAGGAACATTCTTTTGCCGCCTCGGGCTGGCGTTCGAGGACGGTCACGTCATGGCCACGGCGGGCGAGCTGGTAGGCAGTCGTTACGCCGGTTATTCCCGCACCCAGAATACAGATTTTCATAGAAGCTCCGCTGTGATAATAGCTATACAGCAACTTCATGAAGCAGGGCAATCGGGCTGTGGATAGTAAAAATATTGTTATTTTGACCGGCGCGGGGATTTCTGCAGAGTCTGGGCTGGCCACGTTTCGTGATGCGGATGGGCTTTGGTGTGGCCATCGAGTTGAAGAAGTGGCAACACCGGAGGCTTTTGCAAGAAATCCTGGCCTCGTTCAGGAGTTTTACAATCAGCGGCGGCGGCAATTGCGCGAGGTTGCACCCAACGCTGCCCATCATGCTTTGGCTCTATTGGCCGCGCAGTGGCGGGGAAATTTCTTACTGGTAACACAGAATGTGGATGATCTGCATGATCGTGCTTTGCAAAACGTCACAGCGGGTATGGGGTTCCAGTTTATCCATATGCATGGGGAGCTGATGAAGGCCCGTTGTATTAGGACGCATGCGGTGACAGAATGCTTAGGGGATTTATCGGCTGAGGGAAACCGGCGTCCCCATATCGTTTGGTTTGGCGAAATGCCTTTCGGGATGACGACGATTACCCGCGCACTGGCGCAGGCAGATATTTTTGTATCGATTGGCACTTCGGGTAATGTCTATCCGGCGGCGGGATTTGTGGCCGAGGCCGCAGCGGCTGACGCACATACGGTTGAGTTGAATCTCGAGCCTTCGCTTGGCATGAGCTTATTCGCAGAACGCCGCTATGGCCTTGCGAGTGAATTAGTTCCAGCTTTTGTAGCGGAACTACTTCAGGGATGAGGTGGCTTCCAGCACTTCTGCTGCATGGCCGTCAACCTGAACTTTTGGCCATATTTTTGCAATCACGCCCTTTTTATCAATCAGAAATGTGGCGCGGTTAATACCCATGTAGGTCTTGCCATACATGCTTTTTTCTACCCAGACACCGTAATTTTCGCAGACTTCATCCTCAGCATCAGATGCAAGGGTAAAGGGCAAACAATATTTTGCCTTGAATTTATCGTGGCTTTTGACCGGATCTTTGGAAAGACCAATAATCACGGTATCGGCTTTGGCGAATTCAGGCGTAAGCGCCGCGAAATCTTTGGCCTCGATGGTGCAGCCGGGGGTGTCGTCCTTCGGATAGAAATAAAGGACGACATTTTTTTTGCCCTTGAAGCTGGCAAGCGTTACCGAATCACCACCATCGGTGGGCAGAGTAAAATCCGGCGCTTTGTCGCCTGCGCTTAAGGAGGTGTCTTTGGTTTTCTTTGCGGCTTTGGTCATGGCTTGGCTCCTAGCTTTTTGTTAAGATTCTATCAAACTGGGTGCGGACTTGGGTTTCGACTTGAATCAGTCGGGTTTTGAGGGCGGTAAAATCCTGCACATTCATCACTCGTACCAGCAGACGTTTAAGACCCTCGGGCGCATCGTCGGTGATAATGCCCTCCGGCCAGCATAAACGCAAGTAGCTCAATAAATCAGAGAGAAACTGTTTTCCCTGAATTAAATCACCAGCGGCATCTTTCGTTAAAATTTTCAACAGGAAGGCTTCGGCGAAAATACCTTCAGCCTGGCGCTGCCAGATAGCAGGATGTGCTGCCGCTTCGCGCAGACAGAGATACTGGGCGATAAATTCAATATCTACCAGCCCACCGCGCATGTGTTTGAGATGCCAGGGATTGCGCGTCGCGTGTTCACGGGCGATGCGCTCGCGCATCTCGCCGACGTCAAGGCGCAGCGCTGTTTCCTCGCGCTGTTTCGTAATATGTCTGGAGACAACGGCCTCAACGCGCGCCCCGAATTCAAGCGATTGTGGGGCGATAACGCGAGCCTTGGTCAGTGCCATGTGCTCATAGGTCCAGGCAGAATTGGTGAAATAATCGTCAAACGCATGAATGCTGACGGCAAGCGGCCCGTCCGCTCCGCCTGGACGAAGGCGCGTATCGACCTCAAACAGCCGCCCCTCGCGGGTGAGAAGGGTGAGTGCGCTGATGAGGCGTTGGCTCATGCGCTGGGCGTGCAGCCGCAGGTCAGAGGCCGTATCTCCCGCGTCATCATAAATGAGTACAAGGTCAAGGTCGGAGCCGAAGGTCATCTCCTCAGCCCCGAGCTTTCCAAGCGCCAGCACTGCAAAGGGTAGATGCCGCGATTCGGGGATGTCGCGAGCATATTCACTCAGCACACTGTCCATCGTTGCTGCCAGCAGCACATCCGCCAGTTCACTTAAGAATCGTCCAACATCCCCTGGCCGCGCGAGTTTCTTGAGCAGATGCACCCCGGCCTGAAACCGCTTTTCATTATTGTAAAGCCGCAGATATCCAAGCCTTTGCTCGTAATTCTGGGTGTAGGCGATGCGCGCGTGAAGTTGCGCGGCGAGAGCCTTTTTATCAGGAAGCGGCAGAAAGAAATCCGTTTCAAGTACACTTTCCAGAAGGCCAGGGTCTTTGCTGAGCGTATCGCCCAGTGCTGGGGCTGAACCTAAAATATCGGCAAGCAGATCAAGTAGCTCCAGGCGCGTATTGAACAGCGTGAAAATCTGCGCGCCCGAGGGAATCGTGCCCAGAAAATCATCGAAATGAAAAAATGCGGTGTCGGGTTGGGCAGTCTTGCTTAGTGCTATGAGCAAAGCGGGTACCAGCTCGGTCAGGACCTGGCGAGAGCGTTTACTGCGGGTCGAGCGACGATGACCGCGATGCCAGCCTTGAATAATATCAGAGATGCGCTGCACCTCAATATAGCCCATGCGCCGCAGGGTTTCGAGGGTTTCAGGGTCGGCCTCAACTCCGGTAAAGACAAGGTTACCATCGACCGCGAGGGGCTCGGACCCGCGCATTGAATCTGAATAAATCTGATGCACCTGCCCGAGTACGCGCAGACAGGTCTCCTCAAATTGTTCGCGTGAATCATAACCGAGAAACACTCTGAGTTCCTCAAGTCCGGCATCGGTTTCGGGAAGAAGATGAGTCTGTGCGTCGTCCCGCATCTGCAGTCGGTGTTCGAGCACGCGCAGATACTGATAATGCGAGGCGAGTATATCGCGGGTTTCAGGCGCTATCTGTTCGGCCTCGACCAGCCTGTCGAGGGCTTCAAGCGTGCCGCGAACGCGCAGGGTGGGAATGCGTCCACCCCAGACAAGCTGCTGGGTCTGAACAAAAAACTCAATTTCACGGATGCCGCCCGCGCCGGTTTTAATATGGTGGCCAGAGAGCATGATATGCTTGCCATGGGAAACATTCATCTGCCGCTTGATTGAATGGATATCTGCGATGGTCGCAAAATCGAGATTCTTGCGCCAGATATAGGGTACGAGTTCACTTAAAAATCGCCTGCCCGCCGCCATGTCACCCGCAATCTGCCGCGCTTTAATCATCGCCGCGCGTTCCCAGTTCTGCCCAACGGTTTCGTAATAGGTGAGCGCCGATCCCACCGTCACTGCCGGAGGGGTGGACATGGGATCAGGACGCAGGCGTAAATCTGTCCGGAAGACATAGCCATCCGCCGTGCGCTCCTGCAGGATGGTCGTGAGGTCTTGCGCGATTTTTGTCATGAAATGTTGTTTGTTGCGCGGGCCATGATAGGGCAGGGCTTCTTCTTCATAGAGAATAATGAGGTCAATATCGCTGGAATAATTAAGCTCATACGCTCCGAGCTTCCCCATGCCGAGAATAATGATACCACTATCAGCCGCCGGTTTTGCCGCATCTTTTGGTGTAAATTCACCGCGCAGCGCCGCCTGGCGCAGCAGATGGTCGAGTGCTAGTTGCACGCTCACTTCCGCCAGTTCCGACAAAGCCCGCGTCACCGCCATCAGTGGCATTTTTCCGGCAATGTCGCCAAGTGCCACGGCAAGCGCAATCTGCGCTTTCTTCTGGCGCAGTTCGCGCATCAAATCACTCGTCGCCAGTTCGGGCGAAATGGCCCGCAATCCCGCAAGCAGAGATTGGGTTTCGCTGTCATAGCCCTGCGTCAGGGTACGCAACAATACCTCCGGATATTTGTTGATGAGCCGCGCCAGATAGGGCGCATTACCGGCACTGGCCGAGAGCAGGGCGCGGGCATCTGGACTGGATAATCCTGCCATTATTTCCGCAGGCAGAGTTTCAAGACAGCGCGCGGCATCGCTTTCACGGCTTGCGCGAGGCAGGTGGATGCTGGTATCAGGGTGGCGCAAAAGCATAATATACGCACTTCAAGTGACTCTCGCACCAATGGTCAAGTTGATTACGCATGGTTTCAAGGTTTTCTTCGTCGCGCTGGTGCTTCTGGCAGTGGCTGTGTTGTTATTTTTTGCGACCGGCCCCAAAAAGCTCGATTGGATCAAACCCATGATTGAACGGGCAATGGTCT
>JAJTIB010000106.1 GCA_021300075.1 Rickettsiales bacterium | reverse complement strand
CTGCCGCTGTACTTCGGCTTAAGTTTGGCCATCGTGCCCATCCTGCGCCGAAGGCTCGATGAGAAGTTCGCCCGGGGTGCAGAGAACCAAGCCATGCTGGTGGAGACCGTCACGGGCATTCAGACCGTGAAGTGTTGATTTCCACGTAAATCTGACCCGGTGTTTTCATTGAAATTTGATCCACCCGTTTTTTGCTTTTGAGGGTCTACGTTGTGGATAACTTTTTGGCTTTGGGCTCCTTGGTGGTGATGGCGGTGGACTGAGCAGAGCTGTGCTTAAAGCGGTAGCTGTCGTTACCTGTTTCCAGGATGTGGCAGTGGTGGGTGAGCCGGTCGAGCAGGGCTGTGGTCATTTTGGCGTCCCCGAAGACGCTGGCCCATTCGCTGAAGCTCAGGTTGGTGGTGATCACGACGCTGGTGCGCTCGTAGAGCTTGCTCAGCAGGTGAAACAAGAGTGCCCCACCTGATGCGCTGAAGGGCAAATACCCCAATTCGTCGAGTACCACCACGTCGGCGTAGACCAGCCGGTTGGCCAACTGCCCGGCCTGGCCTCTGGCTTTCTCCAGCTCCAACGCGTTGACCAACTCCACCGTGGAGAAGAAGCGCACGCGTCTGTGATGGTGCTCAATGGCCTGGATGCCGAGTGCCGTGGCCAGGTGCGTCTTGCCAGTGCCAGGGCCGCCCACCAGCACCACGTTATGGGCCTGCTCCAGGAACTCGCATCGGTGCAGTTGCCGCACCAAAGCCTCGTTGACTTCGCTGAGCGCAAAGTCAAAGCCAGCCAGGTCGCGGTAGGCGGGAAAGCGCGCCACCTTCATCTGATAGCCCACGGAGCGCACCTCGCGCTCGGCCGTCTCTGCCTTGAGCAGTTGGCTGAGCATGGTCTGGGCAGCTTCGAAGGCCGGAGCACCCTGCGCGGCAAGCTCGGCCACAGCTTGCGCCATGCCGAACAACTTGAGCGACTTCAGCGTGGACACCATGGCGGTACTTGATGCACTGGATTTGATCGTCTGGGACTCAGCTCGCACGGCGCACCTCCTTGTGTGGCTGCGCGTCGATGCTGAGTGCAACCTGAGCGCTGCGGGCAGTGCGCAGCGCGTCGTAGCGCACCACGTTGGCCAGCGGCTCGCGAGTCAGCTTCAACGCTTGTGGTGGCTGAACCGGCGCGAGCTGTGGCGTTGCGTCCAGCAAGCGGTGCAGCACATTGAGCACGTGGGTCTTGGTAGGCACCCCAGCCTCCAGTGCGAGTTCGACCGCAGCCAGTACGGCCTGCTCGTCGTGGTGCAGCACCAGCGCCAAGATCTCCACCATCTCACGCTCACCGCCACCCTGACGCAGCAAGGCCGCCTGAAGCCTTCGGAATCCCGCTGGCAGTTCGGCGAACGGCGCTCCGTTGCGCAGCGCGCCTGGCTTGCGCTGCAGCACCGCCAAGTAGTGGCGCCAGTCATAGACCGTGTGCCCAGGGGCGTGGTGGCCGCGCCCAAACACCCGGGTGTGCTCACACAGCACCTGTCCTTCAGCCACCACCACCAGCCGAGCGGCGTACACGCGCAGACTCACCGGGCGGTTGGCGTAGGAGGCCGGCACGCTGTAGCGATTGCGCTCGAAGTGCACCAAGCACGTTGGGCTGACGCGCTTGGTGTGCTCGACGAAGCCATCGAAGGGCCGTGAGGGCTGCATCAGGTAGGCCCGCTCGGATGCCCAGACCTGGGCCACGGTGCCTGGCAGACTGCCATGCGAGATCTCACCCCACAGTGCCTGGCAGCGCAGCTCCAGCCACTTGTTGAGCTCATCGAGCGTTGCAAAGCGGGGCGCTTGCTGCCACAGCCGATGGCGCGCATCGCGCACGTTCTTCTCCACCTGCCCCTTCTCCCAGCCAGAGGCCGGGTTACAGAACTCCGGCTCGAACAGATAGTGGCTCGCCATGGTGGCAAAGCGCTGGTTGATGTCGCGCGCCTTGCCCAAGCCCACCCTGTCGACAGCCGTCTTCATGTTGTCGTAGATGCCCCGGCGTGGCACGCCGCCCAGCACCCGCAGCGCATGGTTGTGGGCATCAAAGAGCATCTCATGCGTCTGCAGCGGGTACGCGCGCAGGTGGAAGGCGCGGCTGTGGCTGAGCTTGGTGTGGGCCACCTGCAGCTTCACGCGCTCACCGCCAATGCTCGCCCAGTCCTCGCTCCAGTCGAACTGGAAGGCCTCGCCGGGCGAGAACACCAGTGGCACGAAGGTGCCGCGCCCCGTGGTCTTCTCAGCCTCGTGCTGGCGTTGCCGCCAGACACGCGCAAACGCAGCCACCCGGCCATACGAGCCGTCAAAGCCCAGGGCAACCAAGTCCGCGTGCATCTGCAGCAGCGTGCGCTGCTGCTTGCGGCCCTTGCTCTGCTCGGCCTTGAGCCACCGCGAGAGCTTCTCGGCAAAGGCATCGAGCTTGCTCGAGCCCTTGCGCTGGGCGTACCGGGGCTCCACGACCCCAGCCGCCAGGTACTTCTTGATGGTGTTGCGAGACAGGCCCGAGCGCCTGGCAATCTCGCGAACGGACAGCTGCTCGCGCAACGCCCACCTTCTAATGACACTGAGTGTCGCCACGTCAATCACTCCTATGACCCCTGCCGCTAAAAGCAGCAGGTTAGGGTTTCTACGTGGATCAAATTTGCGTGGAAATCACCGCTCTCAGTGGATCAATTCGAGATGGAAATCAACACCGAAGGTTTCTGCAGGGTCAGGTACTTCGTCTTGAAGTAGTCCTCGATGATGAGCAGCACCTCTTTGCTCAGTCGACTCTTGCCACTTCCACCGCTGCGGCGTGCCGGCAGCAATGCGGACAAGGTACCTGAAGCCCGGTACTCGTTCACCCATCGGTAGATGGTCATCGTGCTGACCCCGGCCGCTTCGGCCGCCTGCCTGTAGTCCT
>JAJTIB010000178.1 GCA_021300075.1 Rickettsiales bacterium | reverse complement strand
GCGAATCAACGCCAAGGGCAAGCTCGTCACCATGTCGGAAGCGACCGTAAAACTCACCGTCAAGGGCAAGTCGAAAATGACCGTGGCCGAGGGTAATGGCCCGGTGAATGCGCTTGATGCGGCGCTCAGGAAAGCGCTGATAGTGAAATATCCGCAGCTCAAATCCATGCATCTGGCGGATTATAAAGTGCGGATTCTGACGCCTGCCGAGGCCACCGCGGCGCTGACCCGCGTGATGATCGAAAGCCGCGACAATGAGGGGCGCAGCTGGACGACGATTGGCGTCTCCCCCAACGTCATCGACGCCTCGTATAATGCGCTTTACGATGCGATTACCTATTTTCTGCTGAAGGGGAAGAAGTAGGGCGTGATGCGTGGTGCGTGGTACGTGGCGCGTTAGGGGTTTCGGTCATGCCGTCTTTATGACGGCATCCGGCCTGCTTCTTAAACCAGACCCCGTCATGAAGACGGCGTGACAAGCGGGGATTAACATGGCAAGAACTGGCTCATGAATCCGGCAATGATTTTGATTCGCCCGCAGATGGGCGAGAATATCGGCGCGGCGGCGCGGGTGATGGCGAATTTTGGCCTCACCAATCTGCGCCTAGTTGCCCCACGCGATGGCTGGCCCAACCCCAAAGCTGCCGATATGGCCGCCCGTGCGCTCTCAATTCTCGATGATGCGATGGTGTATGCGACGGCGGCGGAAGCGGTGGCCGACACGCAGTTTGTGCTGGCAACCACGGCGCGTGACCGCGCCGTAGCGTTGCCGGTTTTCACCCCGCGTACGGCGATGGCGGAAATCCGAACTCGTATTGGTCAAGGCCAGCGCGTGGCGATTTTATTCGGCCCCGAGCGCACAGGTCTTGAGAATGAAGAAATCGCAGTCGCAGATGGGGTGCTGACGATTCCGGTGTCGGAGGCCTATCCCTCCCTCAATCTCGCGCAGGCCGTTGCCGTTGTGGCTTATGAGTGGATGCAAAGTGTGGCAGGAGATGCGCGGTGCGTAGTACCAGAAGATAAGCCAGCTCCGCGTGCTGAATTACTCGGGATGTTCGGTCAACTGGAAGGCTATCTTGACGCGGTAAATTTCTGGCGCGTCCCTGAGAAGAAAGAAATTATGTGGCGCAATTTGCGTACCAGTTTGATGCGGGCCGGATTTTCGTCCGATGAAGTCCGCAGCTGGCGTGGGGTTTTTAAGGCGCTCATGGAGCGGCGATAGGCGGAAGTCGTAAGAATTCCTCCCGATGGGAGAAGTGCTCTTTAACCTTCACAAAAGCTTCATAAACAACTTCGGATAATCCACCTATAATACAAGATGGAGTGAACCGTTATGGCCAAAGTGCCAACCACAAAACCGCCTGCCCCGACCGCGCTTGAGAAGCTGGCGGAATCAGCGGAGATTAGGCCCACCCGGCCCTTACGCCGGGCATGGGATTTTACTGCTGGTACAGTCGTGGGAACGCTCAATGGCATGGCGCGTTGGACAAAGACAGGCCTTTTCCTTGGAGCGATTGGCGGGATGCTGGTGGGCCCGAGTTATATTTTCACAGGTCTTCTCTTAGGTATGGCTGGAGCCATTTTACTGGGTGCGACGGTGGGGTTTCTGACAGGCGGCTATCAACGCCTGAAGCATGGCGACCACCGCGAAGCCATGCAGCGCAACGGCAGGACACCGCGTGGTTTAGTGACCCAGACGCTCGACCGCGACCGGGTCTCGGATATGAATGCCGAGCGTATTTTTCAGCAAAGTCAGGAACTAAGCTATGATCAGAACACCTATTGGACGAGCCGGGTCGAGGCTGAGCCGCGTGGCCGAAACGGGCGTGGTTGGTAATCTATGGGATGACGGGTTCGTAGGTCGCCTTGCGACGAACTCGAGATTTTAAGTTTCTGGATCCCCGCCGGCGCGGGGATGACGGGTTCGTAGGTCGCCTTGCGACGAACTCGAACCCGTCAATTGTCATAAAACCTTCACTTTTGTCCCCTCACTTCTAGGGTATACTGCAAGGTAGAAATAGGAGTTCACTATGCGTGAAGAAGAAATAGTACCCGTCCGCCACGGCGCGCTCAGCGCCTTTGGGACGAAGGCAGAAGGAGCCGCTAGTCAGGGCGTGAGAGTCGGCCTACGTTCGGCGCTGAACTGGATTGCAGGATTTGCCGCCGTGGGGGTGATGGTGGGCGTGCTGATTGCAACCAGCGGGTTTACCGCAGTGGCCGGGGTCGGAGAGATCGCGGCCTGGGGCCTGGGCACTGGTGTAGCCAGTGGATTAATTGGTGTGGGGACCTCGGGGTTTCCTGCAATACTCGGTGGACTCTTCGGCCTTGGCAAGGGCTATATGCAAGGCAGCGAGCGCGTAAATATGGAACGTGGCGCGGCGCAGATGATGGATATGGAAATCGCCAACGCGCAGATGCAGATGATGGCGGCCGCACAGCAGCCGCGCCAGACGGGCACTCCGGCGCAAGGCACGCGTTATAATCAGGCGGCGGCGACTGTTGATGCGGGAAGCCTCGCGCGCGATGGCGTGATTGCCGGCCAGCAACTGCAAAGGGCATAAAGGATAGGAGAGGGTTATGGCAAGAAAAACAGGACAGAGTGAACGTGCAGTGATTGGAGCTGCTGTTGAACTTGAAGGTCTGCAACGCAGAGTTAAAGATGCTGGGGCCGATCTGAGCGACGAGTTGCGCCAGCAAGCTGAAGCAGCAAAAAAAGCTTATAAAGACGCCGCACGAAAACTTGAAGTATCGCGCGGTGGACTTGGTGCCAGTATCAGAGAAATGTTCTCAAATATGGCGAATGTTTTTCGTAAATCTGGTCCTAAGGCCGGGGAGAGCGTTTCTGATGAGGCGCTGAAGCTAGTAGATGGCAAGCGTGCGGGAATTATTGAACGAGTAGCGGGTAAGCCGTTTCGTATTGCGGCCAATAATCCGCGCCTTGCATTGGGCGCAGCGGCGGCGGCTACGGTCGCCGGAGTTGGTATCTGGGCAAAAAATCGCGCTGAGCGCCAGACGATGGAATCGTATCAGCAAGCAGCAGCACAGATGCAGGCAGCGCAAAGCTACATGAATAGCGTCACGCCGCAGGAAGCCGCGGCGTTGGAAGCGCGTCTGGCGGTGCGTTCCTCGGCATCAGGACATGCCGATAAAATCGCCGCCGACCGCGCCGCCGCCGCCCAAGCCGCCGCTCCGGTCGCGGGGTAGAACCCAAGAAGCCCGAAAAATACCTCTCCCACCGGGAGAGGTCGAAATCATCCTTCATGATTTCGGGTGAGGGCTTCTATCCGCACCGACAGCCAGCCCTCACCCGGCTCGTTACACTCGCCGACCTCTCCCGATGGGAGAGGTATTCTTCCCCGCCGCGCCTCTTTATTTCCTAGCGCCGTGCTGGGGGTGGTTTTTTGGGGAATCTGTCATGCCGCACTTGTTGCGGCATCCGGCTTTCTTAAAGAACCAGACCCCGCAACACGTGCGGGGTGGCATCAAAAAGTCAGAAGTAACTTCCACCCCCCGCTCGCGGGGGGTCAAATTCGCCCTTCGCGAATTTGCGGGGGTGGCGTGATATGGCGCTCTTGTACCCACCCCCCGGAATCTGCTGACGCAGATTCGCCCCCCGCCGTGCTGGGGGAGGTTTTTTGGGGAATCACGAACCACATTTCACGCACCACATACCACGTATCACCCGCCACGCGTCACTTGCCACACTCCCTACACCGCCATATAGCCGGGCAGCCAGGTTTCGTGACGCTCTTTGAGGGTGGTGATGGGCGCGCGCAGGAGATTCTCAACAATCAGCAAATCGGGGATGGTATGGCCTAAATCTGCAAACGCAATCCCTGCCTGATTGAGCCGCACCAGCACCTCGTCTTTATGGTGCGGGGCGAGGGCGACGATGTAGCGCGCCTGATCTTCGGCAAAAGCGAACACATGCGGCGCCATATCGGTAGGGAAAGTGAGCTGAGCCCCAATCATTTTCGGTAAGCACATTTCGGCGATGGCGATAAGCAGCCCGCCATCGGCGCAATCATGGCAGGCGGTGATAAGGCGACGGGTGATGAGGTCGCGCACGAAATCGCCCAAGCGTTTTTCGTGGAGCACATCGATCGGCGGCGGTGGCCCGTCTTCGCGGTTAAGTAGCTCGCGCAGATAAAGGCTCGCGCCCAGATGCCCACGGGTTTCGCCAATCAGCAGAATCGACTCGCCCATGGCGGTGAAGGCACTGCCGACGCGTGCGCCAGCATCAGATAGCAGCCCGACCGCGCCGACGGATGGCGTAGGCATCACCGATTTACCGTGGGTGTCGTTATAGAGCGAGACATTGCCTGAGACGACAGGGAAGGCGAGGAGTTTACATGCCTCTGCCATACCTTGAATTGCGCCCACAATCTGCCCCATGACTTCCGGTTTTTCGGGGTTGCCGAAATTGAGGCAGTCGGTTATCGCAAGCGGTGTTGCGCCCACCGCCGTGAGGTTGCGCCAGCTTTCGACAACCGCCTGTTTTCCCCCCTCATAGGGGCTGGCGAGCACATAGCGAGGTGTGCAGTCGGTGGTGAGCGCCACGGCTTTTTTCGTGCCGTGGATGCGGATGACGGCAGCGTCGCCCCCTGGGCGAGCAAGGGTGTCGTTCATCACCATATGGTCGTATTGTTCCCAGATCCAGCGTTTGCTGGCCAGATCCGGTGAAGCAAGAAGCTGCACCAGCGCGAGACCGAGATCCTGGGGGGGTGGCATGTCGCCAATGTTTGGGCGCTCGGGCGTCATGACGTAGGGGCGGTCATATTGGGGCGCGGCATCCGAAAGGGGGGCTACGGGAATGTCGCAGACCGTTTTATCGTGCATGGTGAGGAGCAGTCGGCCGGAGTCGGTCAGCACGCCGATTTCGGCAAAAGATAACTCCCATTTTTTGAAAATCGCTGCCGCCATTTCGGCGCATTCGGGCTTGAGGACCATGAGCATTCGCTCCTGCGATTCCGAGAGCATAATTTCATAGGGTGTCATACCCTCTTCACGCATCGGCACTTTATCGAGATGTAGGGTGATGCCCAAGCCGCCCTTGCCTGCCATCTCCAGGCTAGAGCTGGTGAGTCCCGCTGCACCCATATCCTGAATCGAGACAATCGCATCCGTCTGCATCAGTTCAAGACAAGCCTCGATCAGCAGTTTTTCGGTGAAGGGATCGCCCACCTGCACGGTCGGGCGTTTTTCCTCCGTCCCCTCGTTGAATTCGGCTGATGACATGGTGGCGCCGTGAATGCCATCGCGTCCGGTTTTGGCGCCGACATAGATGACGGGGTTGCCAACCCCGCTCGCGCGCGAGTAAAAGATTTTATCGGTCTCGGCCAGCCCCACGCACATGGCATTGACCAGCGGATTACCGTTATAGGATTTGTGGAAATTGGTTTCCCCGCCGACGGTGGGCACACCCACGCAATTGCCATAATGAGCGATGCCGGCCACCACCCCATCGACAATGGCGCGGGTGTGGGAATTTTTCGGGTCGCCAAAGCGTAAGCTGTTCAGCATGGCGATCGGGCGCGCGCCCATCGTAAACACGTCGCGTAATATGCCGCCCACGCCAGTTGCAGCGCCCTGAAATGGTTCGATGAAGCTCGGATGGTTATGGCTTTCCATTTTGAAAATGATGGCCTGACCGTCGCCGATATCGACCACACCCGCATTCTCGCCCGGGCCTCAAATGACCTGCGGGCCGGTGGTGGGGAAGGTTTTGAGCCATTTGCGCGTGGTTTTGTAGGAGCAATGCTCGCTCCACATGACTGAGAAAATGCCAAGTTCCACCAGATTCGGCGTGCGCCCGAGCACCTCGACGATACGTTCATATTCGTCATGCGTCAGCCCGTGCTCGGCGACGATATTGCGGGTAATGCGCTGGGCGCCAGTTTTGGCCATAGGGTACTCGTCGGGTTGCGATGGAGGAGGTTTAGAGCAAACTTGAGAGAGTTTCCAAGAGTATTTTCTAGTGCGCTTTCTATAGATACCTGCACGACCCTCTTTCTTTGCTTCCCCCTGAGGGAGGGGAGTAGGTTGGGGAGCAAGTATTGCTATAGACCTCGGCCAAAACAATCCCTATATCAATGGTCGGAAAAGGAGCACACCATGACAAACCCCGTCTTTGAACGTATTGAAGCCGAGATTAAAGCGCACGACATCGTGCTCTATATGAAGGGCAATAAGAAGCTGCCGCAATGTGGGTTTTCGGCAACCGTAGCCGCCGTGCTCGAACGCCTGGGCATCAGTGACTATAAGGACGTCAACGTGCTTGCCGATCAGGAAATCCGCGAAGGGATTAAGCAATTCGCCAGCTGGCCGACCATCCCGCAGCTTTATGTGAAGGGTGAGTTCGTCGGCGGCTGCGACATCGTGCGCGATATGTACCAGTCGGGCGAATTACAGGCGTTGCTGAAGGAAAAGGGGATTGCTTTTAGCGGCTAGGTTATAGGTTTCAGGTTAAAGGTTTCAGGTTTTAGCTTAGCTTAGAGCCGTCAGCTGTGAGTTTTAGCAATGCTTCCTGTACCCATGGCAAACGCTTGTCTTTTACACCATAAACCTGAAACCTCACGGCTCAAGGCTCTAGACTACCCACGCCCTTTGCCCTGATCTTTTCCCTGGCCAAGGCTTGCGGAGATGTTGGCATTGAGTTGCCCCAGCTCGCGCTTATCAACATGTTTTACGTTGGACATGCCAAGCACACCGCGGCGCGCCAGTTCCGCGCCTGTATCTTTGACTTGCATTTCAATGATTGGACGCGACAGAAAGGCGATGCGGATGCGTTCGCGGGTCTGCTCACTCATCACCCAGGCCAGCCAGCGCTCGAAGATATTGCGGCGTATTTGCTGTTGCTGCTGTTGCTGCGCGGCGATCACCTGTTCGAGGGCGGTGGCTTTTTCCGCGTCGAGCGTTTCCATAATATCGCGCAGTTTCTCGACGACGACGGCGCGTACCGCCTCCGGCTCGCCTTCGAGCAGTTGCGCGAGTAGTATGGCGACGTCCGGACTGCCGGACTTGATCGCCTGGATGAGTTCCTGCAATTCCTCCGCCTTGTCGCGCAGGATATCTTCAAGCGCGTTAGTATCTTGATGGTGCTGTGAACTGGGCATGGGTTATTCTAGCACAAAAAAGAAAAGCCCCGCAATGCGTACGGGGCTTGGGTAATAGTTAGAATGCCGTTGTTCTAGCGGGAATAGAATTCCACGACCAGATTTGGCTCCATCTGCACCGGAAAGGGCACATCAGCGAGCTTCGGCGTGCGGGCGAAGGTGGCTTTCACCGCTTTTTCGTCCATATGGATATAATCTGGCACGTCGCGCTCAGGGGACTGGATGGATTCGAGTACGATCGCGAGCTGTTTTGATTTTTCGCGCAGCTCAATCACGTCGCCCTCGCTCACCGTGAAGGAGGGGATATTGACGCGCTTGCCATTCACCAGCACATGGCCGTGATTAACAAACTGCCGTGCGGCGAACACCGTCGGTACCACGCACATGCGGTACAACACCGCATCCAGCCGGCGCTCGAGAAGACCCACCAGATTCTCGCTGGTGTCACCCTTGAGGCGGCGCGCTTCGACATAGATTTTGTGGAACTGCTTCTCGGTGATGTTGCCGTAATAGGCTTTCATCTTCTGCTTGGCGCGTAGTTGCGTACCGAAGTTCGAGAGCTTCTTTTTGGCGTGGCCGTGTTGGCCGGGGCCGTAGGCACGACGATTGATGGGGTCTTTCGCCCGACCCCAGAGATTCTCGCCCAGACGGCGGGAAATCTTATACTTCACGGCATGACGTTTCGACATGCTTTACTCCTTTGCAACAATGACTATTCCCACAAATGGCAGGTTTCAGGTTACGGGTTTCAGGTTTTAGCTCTTACGGCGCGAGGGGCGCGACGCCGCCACACATGCTGAACAGCTAAAACCTAAAACCTATAACCCGACCGTTCTTCCGGTGGAGGGGAATATGCGCTCCGACCCCGAAAGGGAGGCGGAACATAGCGAAAATGCCGGGGCTGTCAAGGGGAAGTCAGGCTTACCTGCGAAGCTTCACCGCTTGACGTCTCCGCTGCCTTCCAGCACAATCATTCTATGCCCATGACTGAAGCTGAAATCAAACACCGTATTCAGGCCGCGCTGCCGGATGCGGAAATTACCCTCGAAGACCTCGCGGGCGATAATGACCATTGGAAAGTCATCGTCAAAAGCGCGGCATTTGCAGGCAAAACCCGCGTCCAGCAGCATCAGATGGTCTATGCCGCCTTTGGCCGCGATATGGGAACGACGCTTCATGCCCTGGCGGTGGAGACGAGGAGTCAGTAGTTGGCGGTTGGTATTTAGTAGTTGGTATTTAGTATTTATAGCCGTTCCCAAAAACACTTACTCCCCCCCTGAGGGGGAGTCGAAACGCACCTTCAGCGTTTCGGTGGGGGGTAACATACAGAAAGAAATCCCCCCACGGAACTCGCTTCTCTTACGCTCGCAAGTTCCCGCTCCCCCTCAGGGGGGGGAGCTAAAAATGAGGGGGTGTGCGGGTAACTTTGGGAAGCGCGATAGGAGTCGTGAAGTCCGAAGAATACCTCTCCCCTCGGGAGAGGTCGCCACGCCGCAGCTTCAGCGAAGGCGGGCGGGTGAGGGCTCACGGGCGGCGGGGAAAGAAGTCCTCACCCGGCTCGTTACACTCGCCGACCTCTCCCGAGGGGAGAGGTAATCACCCATCGCCCCATAAAAAAAATCCGGCCCTTTTTAGGGGGCCGGTGAGTGTATGGCAAACCACGTAAAATCGTTTCGCTCAGACCCTGCCGGCAGGTCCGTTTGAGACCTGAGTGATGCCGGTGATATGCTGGGTGATCTGGCTTTGATTAGGCGCCAAAGCGACACCCGGTAACTGCACGCCAAGATCGGCATGACGGGAGGTAAGGTATTCCGTGCATTGATCGGGCAGCTCCATCATAAGTTTAAAAATGCTAGGATTTTTTACATCCATCCTCGTCGCACAAAGCTGCGCGTTCGCCCGGTAGGCAGCCACGTTCGCAAGATTGATATT
>JAJTIB010000049.1 GCA_021300075.1 Rickettsiales bacterium | reverse complement strand
GAGACAGGCCCTTGCGTCACGGCGCAGATTTCCCTGATGACTTCCTTGAAGTCGCGTCCGGATTTCTTGATGAGGCTGGGGTTGGTGGTGACGCCATCAAGCAGGCCAGTGGCCTCAAGCTCCTGGATTTCATTGACATCCGCCGTATCGACAAAGAATTTCATGGCCTGTTCCCCGGTCAATTAGTTGCTGTACTCACCGCCTTGATGTGATTATCTGCCGCCATGAACCGCGTCAATGTCTTACTCGCCACTGCCCTTGATAAAACGCTTGATTATCTGGCGCCGGAAATGCTTCCGCGTGGCACACTCGTTGAAGCGCCTCTCGCTGGACGCAAAGTTGCCGGTGTAGTACTGGGGGCGGGGAGCGAGGTCTTCAATGAAGCCCGCCTCAAATCCGTGTTGCAGGTGGCGTCTACCTCGCCACTTGCGGAACATTATCTGAAATTTATTGACTGGGTAGCAGAATATACGCTCGCCCCGCGTGGTGCAGTGCTGGCGCTGTCCTCGCCTGGTATGGCTTTCACCCCACCGCGCAAACCGTATGTGCCGCCTGAATACCGCGCGAATTTATTGGCGCTGACGCCGGAGCAGCAGCAGGCCTATGCAGCCTTGCGCGCCAATCCCCAATCGGTGCAGGTGCTTGACGGCGTCACCGGTTCGGGCAAAACCGAAGTCTATTTCCATCAGATTGAGGACGCGCTTAAAGCCGGGCGTCAGGCGCTGGTGCTGCTGCCGGAGATTGCCCTCACGCATCAATGGCTGGCGCGGTTTGAGGCGGCGTTTGGCGCGCCGCCGCTGTTGTGGCATTCAAGTATTGGAATTGCCGCGCGTAAACGCGCCTGGCAAGCGGTTGTAAGTGGGAATGCTAAGGTGGTCGTCGGCGCTCGCTCGGCACTTTTTTTGCCCTTTAGGAATTTGGGCGCGATCATTGTCGATGAGGAACATGACCTCTCTTATAAGCAGGAAGAGGGGGTGAGTTACCATGCGCGCGACATGGCGGTGGTGCGCGCACGGTGCGAGGGCATCCCAATCACGCTGGTCTCGGCGACGCCATCGCTTGAGACCATGCAGAATATCACGAGCGGGCGCTATCAGATGGTGCATCTGCCCACCCGCCATGGCGCCGCAGGCATGCCCGAAATTCATGCGATTGACATGGTGAAAAATCCGCCAGCGCGCGGTTCGTTTCTTTCCCCCATGCTGCAGCAAGCCATGCAGCAAACTCTCGCGCGCGGTGAGCAGGTGCTATTGTTCTTAAACCGCCGGGGCTATGCGCCCCTGTTGCTCTGCCGTGCTTGTGGTCACCGCTTCCAGTGTCCTGACTGTTCGGCCTGGCTGGTGCTGCATCAGAAAAGAGTGGCAGGTGGCGAGTGGCAGGTGGCGGGTGAAACGTTACTTGCCACTCGTCACCCGTCACCTGCCGCCCTCCAATGCCATCATTGCGGCCATAAGGAGCCGCCGCCGCCCTGTTGCCCGGCTTGCAAAGCCCCGCCCGATAAACTGGTCGCCTGTGGCCCCGGCATAGAACGCGTGGCGGAAGAAGTGAGGGCGATAAGTGATACTTGGCGCGTGATGCGTAAAACATCACCCACCACGCATCACGCACCACGTATCACTGTTCTTAGCAGCGATGAAACGCCCGACAGTGCAACATTTGCGGAGATTATTTCGGGTGATATTGATATCATCATCGGCACGCAGATGATTGCCAAGGGCCATCATTTTCCGCAGCTCACTCTCGTCGGGGTGGTGGATGCCGACCTTGGTCTCGTGGGGGGAGATCTACGCGCGGGCGAGCGCACCTATCATCTGCTGCATCAATTGTCCGGCCGTGCTGGTCGTGGCGAGCTTGCTGGTCAGGTCTATCTGCAAACATATGCGCCAAACCATCCGGTGATGCAGGCGCTGGTGGCCGGTGGACGCGATGATTTCATGCGCGCCGAACTCGACATGCGCGCGGCGGGGAACTGGCCTCCTTATGGTCAGCTTGCGGCCATTCTGCTCGACGGTAAAGAGGAGCGCGCGGTGCGCGCGGCGGGGATGACGCTGCTGGCCAACGCGCCTCAGGATGCGCGGCTCACGATTTTAGGGCCCGCCCCTGCCCCGCTTTCACGCTTGAGGGGCCAGTACCGTTACCGTCTTCTTATCAAAGCCAGCCGCGATCTTAATTTGCAGAAGACGCTGCGCGAATGGTTGAAAAACCAGCGTTTTAAGGGCGTGCGGGTGAAGCACGATATGAACCCGTATGATTTTATGTAAAAAAACCTTGTAATCCACCCGTTCCTTGCTAGTTTGCGCGCGAATTTACGAGTGGAAAATGACTGCATCCCGCACCGAACGCCTTGCCATTGCCGCGCGCTATGCTGAAGCCATCTTTGCGCTGGCGGTGGCCGCGGGCAAAGAAGACCGCGTGGTGGCTGGCCTATCGGATTTTACCCGCGCCCTGACGCAGCATGAAGAAGCAGCGTTGGTATTGCATAACCCCCTCATGACCCGTGCGGCCAAGGCCGATTTTTTCAGCGAGATTCTGGCCAAAGCCGAGCCATTAGCGCGTGATGCGGCGGCGATGATTGCGCGTCAGGGGCGCGCTGAGCTACTCCCTGAAATCACTCAGATTTTAAGTGAAAAACTGGCCAGGCATCGGGGCGAGATAACGGCGGAAGTCACGAGCGCCCGGGCGCTGAGTGCGGGTGAGCAACAGGCAATCACCACTGCATTGGTGGCGACGACAGGTAAAAATGTTCAGCTTTCGCTGCTTCAGGATGAGTCGGCGATTGGCGGTATTAAAATCCGCCTCGGATCGCATTTGATCGATGGTACGGTGGCAACCGCACTGAATAATCTGCGCCGGCAATTACTGGCGGCCTAACGCATTTAAAGGAGAAGTACTATGGAAATTCGCGCCTCGGAAATCTCAGAAATCCTCAAAAAACATATTGGCGAAACTGCCGGATCCGTCGATCTGGCCGAGGTTGGCCAGGTGATTTCAGTGGGTGACGGGATTGCCACGATTTACGGGCTTGAAAATGTACAGGCCGGAGAGATGGTTGAATTCCCGGGCGGCATGAAAGGCATGGCGCTGAACCTCGAGACGGACGCGGTGGGCGTTGTAATTTTCGGCAATGACCGTGATGTGAAAGAGGGCGATATCGTCAAGCGCACGGGCGCGATTGTGGATGTGCCGGTGGGCGAGGAATTGCTGGGGCGGGTGGTGGATCCGCTCGGCAACCCGATTGATGGCAAGGGGCCGATTAAATCTAAACATCGCAGCCGCGTGGAAGTCAAAGCGCCGGGGATTGTGTACCGTAAATCCGTGCATGAGCCGGTGCAGACGGGCATTAAATCGATTGATGCACTCATCCCCATTGGCCGCGGCCAGCGCGAGCTTATTATCGGCGACCGCCAGACCGGAAAAACCGCCATCGCCATTGACACTATTCTCAACCAGAAACTGGTCAATGACAGTGGCGACGAGAAGAAGAAACTCTATTGCGTTTATGTCGCGATCGGCCAGAAGCGCTCGACCGTGGCGCAGGTCGTAAAGAAACTCGAAGAAACGGGCGCGCTGAAATACACGATTATTGTTGCCGCCACCGCCTCTGACCCTGCACCGCTGCAATATCTGGCGCCTTACGCTGGCTGTGCGATGGGCGAATATTTCCGCGATAACGGCAAGCACGCCGTGATTGTGTATGATGATTTATCGAAACAAGCCGTGGCTTACCGCCAAATGTCGCTGCTGCTGCGCCGCCCGCCCGGGCGCGAGGCTTATCCGGGCGATGTGTTTTACGTTCATTCCCGCCTGCTTGAGCGCGCGGCAAAAATGTCCGACGATAAGGGCGCAGGCTCGCTGACCGCCCTGCCCGTGATTGAAACACAGGCGGGGGATGTCTCGGCCTATATCCCGACCAACGTGATCTCGATTACGGACGGGCAGATTTTCCTTGAGACGGAGCTGTTCTATAAAGGCGTGCGCCCGGCGGTGAATGTGGGTCTCTCCGTTTCACGCGTGGGTTCGGCGGCACAAGTCAAGGCAATGAAGCAGGTGGCCGGCTCGATTAAACTCGAACTCGCCCAGTACCGCGAGATGGAGGCGTTTGCCCAGTTCGGCTCCGACCTTGATGCCGCAACGCAAAAGCTGCTTGGCCGCGGCCAGCGTTTGACGGAACTGCTGAAACAGCCGCAATATGCGCCACTGCAGATGGAGGAACAGGTTTGTGTGATCTATGCCGGGGTGAAAGGGTATCTCGACGATCTGCCGGTCGCCAAAGTCCGCGCCTTTGAGGACGAATTGCTGCGTGCGCTGCGTTCGAGCAAGACGCTGCTCGAGACGATTCGCAAGGAAGAAAAACTCAGTGATGCCAGCGAAGCCGCGCTCAAAACGGCTATTGCCAATGTTAAATCACGTTTAGTTTAGTTAGGGGTTCATGATGCGCAAATTATTAATGCTTCTTGCCTTGTTAGGCCTCTCTGCTTGCGCCTTCAGCGGAAATATTTACGATGAATCACAGCAGGTTTCCAAGCCGATTCCAGCAGGCAAAGCGCGGCTTTTTGTGTATCGCGAGTGGTCGCTGTTTGGTACAGGCGTGCGACCGTCAATATTTCTTGACGGCAAAAAAATCCGCCGTTCTGTTCCCAATAGTTTTACGATGATTGATATAACGCCAGGTAACCGCGTCTTAACCAATGTGGGTGAAGTAGAAAAGCGTCTCGATTTCACGGCTGTTGCCAATCAAACCATCTATGTGCGCGAAGAGCCTATGCTTGGGATTTGGGGCCGAATTGGCTTCCTTCTGGTTGATTCGGCGACAGCGCAAAAAGAAATGAAGACCCTGCGTGAACAAAACTTTGTGCCGGAAGCAAAATAGATGCCTTCGCTTAAAGATCTTAAAAACCGTATCAAAAGCGTGAAATCCACGCAGAAAATCACCAAAGCCATGAAAATGGGCGCGGCTAGTAAATTGCGCCGTGCGCGTGAATCGGCGGAAGCTCTGCGTGATTATGCCACGGCGATGGAGCGGATGGTGGCGCGGCTGGCGGGGGATTATGAGGGCATGGATAATGCCCCCTTGCTGCTTGCGGGTACGGGCAAGCAACAGACACATTTAATTATTGTTGCGACCGCCGACCGTGGTCTTTGCGGTGCATTTAACAGTTCAATTGTGCGGGCGGTGCGTAAGCGCGCGCGTGAGCTGAAGTCCGACCGCAAGCAGGTGAAGCTCTATTGCATCGGCAAGAAAGGCCGGGATTTCCTGAATTTTGAATTTGGCGAGGATATTATTGGCTTTCGTACCGACACTTCGCGCCGCAATATTGATTATGCGGGCGCGGAGGCCATCGCGCGTGAGATTTTGAACCATGTCGAAGGCGGCGAGATTGACGTGGTGACGATTATTTATAACCGCTTCAAATCGGTGATTTCGCAAATCGTCACCGTGCAGCAGCTCATGCCGCTTTTGTTCCAAGGCGAGGAATTTGCGGCGAACGCGGATGCCACTATGCACGCT
>JAJTIB010000195.1 GCA_021300075.1 Rickettsiales bacterium | reverse complement strand
ATGCGGCTTGTCGCATCTTCTCGAACACATGGCGTTCAAAGGCACTGACCGCTTCAATGCCCGGCAGATTGCCGAAAAATTTGACCTGATGGGCGGTAATGTCAACGCCTATACCTCACATGAACATACGGTGTATCACGCCAAGGTGCTGAAAGAATATGGCCGCGAGGCGCTTGAACTTTTATGCGAGATTGTGCGGCGCAGCAATTTCGATGGCGAGGAGCTGGAGCGCGAGCGCGAAGTTATTCTCCAGGAAATCGCCATGCATCAGGATTCACCTGAAGATGTCGTGTTCGATCTCGCGCAGCAATCTTGCTTCGGCGAGCAAGCGCTGGGCCGCAGCATTTTAGGAACACCTGACCATATCCGCCGCTTCGCCCGCGAAGATTTACTTCGTTACACAAGCGAGCATTATCAACCCACACGCATGGTCATCACCGCCGCCGGTGCGGTTGATGCGGCGGAACTGAAATATATCGCAGACGACTATTTCGGCGATATAAAGCGTCCGATTACAACGGCAGTGCCCACCGCAGCTCGGCATGGGCACGGGATCAAGACGATGGAAAAAGATCTCGAACAAGTTCAGCTTGTGCTTGGCTTTCCTTCCGTCCCCGTCACCCATCCTGATTATTATACGCTGCAGGTGCTTTCAACCGTGCTGGGCGGGGGCATGTCCTCGCGTCTGTTTCAGGAAATACGCGAGAAACTGGGCCTCGCTTACAGTGTGTCGAGCTTCCTGACGAGCTATCAGGATACGGGCAGTTTCGGCATCTATGCAGGCACAACGAAGGAACATCTGGGCGAACTGCTCAGCGCGCTTGCACGTGTCATCGGCGGTCTTTATGCGCCCATTGGCGAGAGCGAATTACAACGCGCCAAAAACCAGATGAAGGCGGGTATTGTGATGGCTCGCGAGAATCCGGCAGCGATTGCCGAATGGCTGGCGCGGCATTTGCTGGTTTACGGACAGGTGAAATCCGCAGAGGAAATTCTCGGCGAAATTGACGCGGTATCGAGTATTGCGCTCGCCGAAGCCGCCCGCCAGACACTTGCCGGTCACCCACCCGCCATTGCCGCGCTTGGGCCTTACGGAAGCCTGAGTACGATCGCGTGGCAGGAAAGGCTTGCGGCCTGAGATGGAAACGCACCATCGCTGCGAGGTCGCGCCCGAGAACAAGGGCCTTCGGCTCGATAAATTCCTCACACTCGTCTTGCCACATCTGACCCGCAGTCGCATTCAGGCACTGCTCGCCCAAGGCATGGTTCGTGTTGGCAACCAGCCCGTCACCGACGCCTCGCGCAAAGTGAGGTTCCAGGAAATTTATCTCCTGCACGAACCCGCCGCCACACCAATGACGCTCATACCAGAGAAAATTCCCCTGACGATTCTCTATGAAGATGCAGATTTACTGGTGATTAATAAACCGGCCGGACTTACCGTTCACCCGGCGCCAGGTCATTACCAGGGCACGCTCGTCCACGCGCTGCTTGCCCATTGCGGCAATTCGCTTTCGGGCATTGGCGGGGTCGCGCGCCCAGGGATTGTTCACCGCATCGACAAAGACACTTCTGGCCTGTTGGTCGTCGCGAAGTCCGATGCGGCGCACCAGCATCTCTCCGCCCAGTTGAAAGCGCGCACCTTGTCGCGCCGCTATACGGCTTTTGTCTGGGGTGAGCTACGGCAACGACAGGGAACGATCGAGGCGGCAATTGCCCGCCACCCGCGTCAACGCAAGGAAATGGCGATTGTCGCAACGGGCCGCCATGCAGTGACACATTACACGAGCGAAGCCCGCTACGCGCAGGACGGGCTGGTGGCGGCCAGCCGGCTTGACTGCGCGCTTGAAACTGGACGCACCCATCAATTGCGCGTGCATTTCGCGCATCTGGGTCACGCGATCATGGGCGACCCGGTCTATGGACCTTCGACCGCGACGCGGCTTAACCGGCTGCGCGCGCAAGGGGTGGCGATTCCTGAGACCGTGATGGCAGTGATTTCTGCCCTGCCGCGTCAGGCGCTTCATGCCCGGGAATTGAGCCTTATCCACCCGAAAACGCACGAGAAAATGACCTTCGCCGCCGCCCTGCCAGAGGATTTGATCACCCTCGAAAAAGCCCTCGTTACCTTGACAAAAGCAGGGTCTTGAGATAGGGTTCCCGCCGAACGTTATAAGAATATGGCAATGCAAAATCACAAAACCATGCCCCTGCCGGTGCTCTCGGCCGATGGTGGATTGCGCCAGTACTTGCAGGAAATCCAAAAATTCCCGATGCTCTCGGCGGACGAAGAATATGCGCTCGCCAAGCGCTGGACCGAGGATGGCGACTACAGTGCCGCCCATCGCCTCGTCACCAGCCATTTGCGGCTGGTCGCAAAAATCGCCGGCAGTTACCGCGGCTATGGCCTGCCCATCAGCGACCTAATTGCCGAAGGCAATCTCGGGCTGATGCAGGCTGTCAAAAAATTCGAGCCGGACAAGGGCTTCCGGCTCTCAACCTACGCAATGTGGTGGATTCGCGCCGCCATTCAGGAATTTGTGCTGCGCTCCTGGTCGCTCGTCAAAATGGGCTCGAGCGCCGCGCAGAAGCGCCTGTTTTTCAACCTCAAGAAAATGAAGCGCCGCCTCAAACAGGTGGAGGATTCCAAAACCCTGACGCCGGATGAAATCCGTATCATCGCCAAAGAACTGGACGTACCCGAGCAGGACGTCATCGACATGGATGACCGCATGAGCGCCACTGATCAGCGCCTCAACGCCCCCATCAGTCACGACGGCGAAGGCGGCGAATGGGGCGACCTCTTGGCCGACCCCTCTGCCTCACATGAGGAAATATTGGGCGATACGCAGGAATTTGCGGCCAAGCACGGGCTGCTGCAAAAGGCGATGGCGAACTTAAGCGAACGCGAACAGGCGATTATTCTAGCGCGGCGCCTCAAGGAAGAGCCGGAAACGCTCGAGGATTTATCGCAGCGTTTTGGCATCTCGCGTGAGCGCATCCGCCAGATTGAAGCGCGAGCAATCGAGAAAATGACCGCCCATGTCCTCGCCGCCGCCTCGCCGCCGGCGCTACCCGCCCCGCGAGCCTAGGCCACTTCTGCCACACGATGCTGATAGCGCCAGTCGCTGATGGCCTCAAGCCGTGCGCTTACTAGGCTGCGCTCTTTCGCGGCAATGGCAGTTTTGATGTTATCCACCACCGCTGCAATCCAGTCGCGTCCCGCGAGGCGCGCACTCGTAGCTCGCAACATCAATTCATAGACCGGCGAATGCATCAGGCCGTGGCGCTCGGCGCGGTAATGCTCAGCCGCTTTTTCCACTGTCGCGATATGTTCCAGCAGTGCCCTCATCCGGGCTTCTTCGGGCAAGTCCCATAAATGCTCGCGCGCCCAGGCCGCCTCCATCGAGACGAGGCGGGCAAGGTCGCCCTGCACATATGCCGCGTTGACTTCAAGCATTCGCTCACTGCGACGCGCATGGTCCTCTTCGCTTTCCGCCGCATCGGGATGCACGACTTTTGCCAGCATACGGTAGCGGCGTTTTAATTCATCCGCCCGATCATGCTGTGCTTGCAGTGCAGCGTCATGCATAGCGGAACTGATGGTAGAAATCGCTAAATCAGGCTTGGCCAGCACGTTTAATTCGGACTCAATCCGGGTCAGCTCTTCCACATACCCGCCCACCTCGCGGTAATAGTGATCGATAAATTGTGTGAGTTCTTCTTCAAGCTGTAATGCGCCGCGGGCTTGGGCTTCGAGTAGTTTAAGCGCGCTTGAAAGCCGCGCTTTAAGGTACAGTTCTTCCTGTTTACGCGTACGCTCACTAAGTAAATTTGCCATCGCACCCTACTATTCGTAGTGTTGTCTTGAACCAAGACCACTAATCGTTGTGGGTGGCAAGTAAAACCTGCCAAACATACACAATGGCCGCGAAGCGTGAGAAGTGAGTGCAATGCCCAAAAAAATACCTTACATAATCACCCATGCAACCACACGCAATCATGAAAACCGCCGAGAAGGCGGATAATGCGGCCGAGGCACTGAGTGCGAAAATCAATCTCGTTGGGCTGACGCGCGAGGAGATGCGCGAGGCAATGGAACCCCTCAAGGTAGAGCCGTTTCGCGTCAAACAGATCTGGGACTGGATGTATAAGAAAGGCGTCACCGATTTCGCCCAGATGTCCAATATCGCCGGCCCCACCCGCGCCAAACTGGCCGAGCATTTTCTGGTGGCGCGCGCGGGCATCGCCCAGGATAAAATCTCGCTTGATGCAACTCGCAAATGGCTGCTGCGTTATGCCGACGACAATGAAGTTGAGACTGTCTTCATCCCCGACCCACCGCGCGGCACGCTCTGTGTCTCCTCGCAGGTTGGCTGCACGCTCGCCTGTACTTTCTGCCATACTGGCACGCAGCGTCTGGTGCGTAACCTGACGGCGGCGGAGATTATCACCCAAGTACTGGTGGCCAGGGATGGCCTGGGGGAGTGGAGTCGGGCGAGGGATGATCGGATGACTAGATTATCGGATGATCCGTATAAAGCAGCATCCACCAATAAAAACAAACAACGTCACGGATCATCGGATCATCCGATTATCGGATCATCCCCTTCCGGTGAACGCCAACTAACGAATATCGTCTTCATGGGTATGGGCGAGCCGCTATTTAATTATGATCACGTGGTGAAAGCCTGTAAAATCCTGATGGATGCGGAGGGGCTGGCCATTTCCAAACGCAAAATCACCGTCTCCACCTCCGGTGTTGTACCCAGAATTTACTCGCTGGCGGATGACGCCAATGTCAATCTCGCCATCTCATTACATGCGGTAACGGATGCGCTGCGCGACGAAATCGTGCCCATCAATCGTAAATACCCGATCAAGGAATTGCTCGAATCCTGCCGCTATTATGCCAGCAAAAGCCAGACACGGCGCATCATGTTTGAATATGTGATGCTGGCCGGCGTCAATGATTCCGAAGCCGAAGCGCGGGAATTAGTGCGGCTGCTCAAACACATTCCCTCGAAAGTGAATCTGATTCCGTTTAACCCCTGGCCGGGTGCGCCCTACCAATGCTCGAGCAATAACCGCATTCACGCTTTTGGCCGGATTCTGATGGAAGCAGGGCTCGCCGCCCCCATTCGCCGCAGTCGCGGACAGGATATTCTGGCAGCCTGCGGCCAGCTCAAATCCTTGAGTGAACTCAAGAAGGGACAGAAGGTGAAGCTCTAACGTCTGGCGCGGCGCTCGGCGAGGAATTTTTAGAACCGCCGCCTACCAAACCAGAAATGCGTTAGGCCGCCTCACCATTACTGGCTTCAATCTGCGCCACGGGCTTTTGTGCCTCAATCTCCGCGTCGCGGGTTTTAGCAATACGCTTCATGCGCTGGATTGCCGCTCCCGTGCCGGCCGGAATCAAGCGGCCGACGATAACGTTTTCCTTGAGGCCGATTAGGCGATCCTTCTTGCCGTAAACAGCCGCCTCGGTCAGCACCCGCGTGGTTTCCTGGAAGCTCGCGGCCGAAATAAACGAGCGGTTCTGCAAGGACGCCTTGGTAATCCCCTGCAGTACCGGTGAGGCTTCAGCATTACGGAAACCTTCCTTCGATGCTTTGTCGTTCATCTCGATCAGCTCTTCGCGGTCTACCACTTCCCCAGTGAGGAAGGTCGTCTCACCCGGGTTGGTGATTTCGACTTTCTGCAGCATCTGACGGACGATGACTTCAATATGTTTATCGTTAATCGTCACCCCTTGCAGACGGTACACGGCCTGAACTTCATTGACCATGTATTGTGCCAGCGCTTCAACACCCATGACCCGCAGAATATCATGCGGCACGGGATTGCCATCCATCAGCAGGTCGCCTTTTTGCACATAATCGCCCTCATGCACGGTAATATGCTTACCTTTGGGGATCATATACTCCACCGGCTCAATCGAGGCGTCTTTAGAGCGCACAATCAGGCGACGCTTGTTTTTATAGTCCTTGCCGAATTCAATTGCGCCTTCGAGGTCCGAAATAATGGCGTGATCCTTCGGTTTACGGGCTTCAAATAATTCCGCCACGCGCGGCAGACCGCCCGTGATGTCGCGGGTTTTCGAAGACTCACGCGGAATCCGCGCCAGTACATCTCCCGCATGGACTTTCTGCTGGTCTTCTACGCTCAGAATCGCATCGACGGGCAGGAAGTAGCGTGCCTCAAGACCATTGGCGAGCTTGATGATTTCGCCTTTCTCGTCTCTAAGCGCAATGCGCGGCTTCAAATCTGCGCCACGT
>JAJTIB010000081.1 GCA_021300075.1 Rickettsiales bacterium | reverse complement strand
TCAAACCGCTCGGACTGTTTGCTGTGCAAATCCACCACCATGCCCATCCAGGCGAGATCCTCGATAATCCCCGCCTCATATTCGTCGCGGGAACGCTCGCGGTCAGTATCGTCAATCCTGAGCATGAATTGACCACCGTGATGTTTTGCAAAAAGATAATTCACAAGCGCCGTGCGTAAATTACCCACATGCAGCCAGCCGGTCGGCGAGGGCGCGAAACGGACGAGGACTTGGCCTGAGACTGGTGATGCGTGCGTTGTCATGAGGAACCTGTGGGTGACTCTGGTCTTCTATGCCAGGCGCGCACGACAGGCAAGAATTCTTCTTACGCACCGCGCTTATGCATAACAGCCACCCCTCCCCCCGCAGGGGGAGGGAATAGGCGCCACCTATCACGTATCACCTGCCACCCGCCACCTGTCACCCGCCACGCTTACGAATACCGCCAGCCATTGGTAATCGGCCAGCGCCGGTCGCGGCCGAAGGCCATGGGCGTGACTTTGACGCCCGGGGCCGACTGGCGGCGCTTATATTCCGCCCCAATCACCATCTGCGCCACGCGCGCCACCATTTTTTCCTCGAGCCCCTCGGCCACAAGTTCGGCGACGCCGAGGCGGCGCTCGATTAGTCCGCGCAGCACCGCATCGAGCACGTCATAAGGCGGCAGGGAGTCCTGATCCCTCTGCCCCTCGCGCAGTTCGGCGGTCGGGGCTTTGGTGAGCATACGCTTCGGGATCACCTCACCCTTCTGATTGCGCCATTCAGAGAGCTTATAGACGGTCGTCTTATAGACGTCTTTCAGCACTGAAAATCCGCCGCACATATCGCCGTAAAGGGTCGCATAGCCCACCGACATTTCGGACTTATTACCGGTCGTCAGCACCATATGGCCGAACTTATTGGAAATAGCCATGAGCAGCAGACCGCGCAAGCGCGCCTGAATATTTTCCTCCGTCGTATCCACCGCACGACCTTGAAATAATTCCGCTAACGCTCCGCCCACGGCCTGCATCAGCGCGCCGATGGGAACATTCTCAATCCGAATCCCAAGGCGACGGGCAAGATCTTCGGCGTCCTCGTGACTGTTACGGCTGGTGATGGGGGAGGGCAATTTCACCCCCAGCACCCTATCCGCACCCAGCGCATCAACCGCGATCGCCGCCGTGAGGCCGGAGTCTATCCCGCCCGAAAGACCGATCACTACGCCCGGAAACCGGTTCTTGGTGACATAATCGCGCAGTCCCAGCACGAGTGCCTGATAGATAGTTTCAAGGTCAGGCATGGGCGCAGCGATTGGTGCCGCCGCGCAGCGCCAGCGACTGCCCATTTTCTCCCACCGCGTCAGCGCCAGTTCTTCCTTGAAAACCGCAAGGCGGGCGACTTCCGCGCCCGAAGCATCCACGGCATACGATCCGCCATCAAACACCAGTTCATCCTGCCCGCCAACGAGATTGAGATACACCACTGGCAGTCCCGTGGCTTTGGCCGCCGCCACCACCACTTCGCGCCGTTCACGTGCCTTGCCGATATGGTAGGGCGAGGCATTCTGCACCAGCAGAATCTCCGCACCCTGCGCCGCAAGCCGCTTGGGCAATTCCGTGTCCCAGACTTCCTCGCAAATCAAAATTCCGAGTTGCACACCGCGCCATTCCAGCACGCGCGGCTCCGGCCCTTCGGCAAAAACGCGTTTTTCGTCAAACACACCGTAATTAGGCAAATCATGTTTGGAGCGGATGCGGGTAACTTTCCCCGCCTCAATCCGCACGCTGGCATTATAAACATGGCCTGCTTCCGCCCAGAGCGTGCCCAGCAGCAAGGTGAGGTTGAGCGGTGCAGTCGCCGCCGCAATACGCGCCAGCGCCGCGTGACATTCAGCGCGGAAGACCGGCATCAAGACCAGATCTTCGGGCGGATAGCCGGTGAGCGCCATTTCCGGCGTCAGCACCAATCCAGCCCCTTGTGCGGCAGCTTCCTGCGTGGCGGCGATAATCCGCGCCTCATTGCCCGCAATATCTCCAACCGTGACGTTGATCTGGGCAAGCGCAAGGGTGAAGGTGGGGTGAGTCATGGGCTAATTTCATAAAAGCTTCACATTCATTTGTATAGTCGAACTGTATAGTGAGAAGACTTACCACCAAGGAACCATGTTATGACAAATAAGCCAGAAAAGAATGTGCATGCCGCCAGTGCCGAACTATCCACCATTAATTATTTGAAAGTTTATTTTGGTGTTGGAAGATGGACAGAGCAAGAAGACGGCAGTTTCACCCTCGAAATCAGCAACCATCCCATGCACAACCAAAATCGCGTGTCACCCTACTCCTTACTTTCTGCAAAACTGCTCGGCCTCGATGTTGGATTTAAAATAGAGACCTCATCAGACCACATGCCATTCCAAAAAAACCACCAAACCTTGTCTTTCAGCGAAGAAAACGCACAAAAAATGCGAACGGCTTTGGAGGAAAGAAAGTTATCAATTTCAGATATTATTGGATCTACTTACCTAGATTCAACGCCCTCACTTCAACGCTAAAGTGCTTTCTCCAGTTCCGGTAATACCTGGAATAAATCGCCCACCAGCCCATAATCGGCCACCTCGAAAATCGGTGCGGTTTCGTCCTTATTGATGGCGACGATTATCTTACTTTCCTTCATCCCGGCGAGATGCTGAATCGCACCGCTGATCCCGACCGCAATATAAAGCTCTGGCGCGACCACTTTGCCGGTCTGGCCGACCTGATAATCATTGGGCACATAGCCCGCATCCACCGCCGCGCGGCTCGCGCCAATCGCCGCATTGAGCTTAGTGGCGAGTTTATCGAGCAGCGCGAAATTATCTTTCGACCCCAAGCCGCGCCCACCGGAAATCACTACTCGCGCACTGGTCAGTTCGGGACGGTCACTTTTCGATGCTTCCATTTTCACCAGGCGCGAGTGCGAGGCCACGGCCACGGCGGGCACATCTACCCGCTCGGCTTTGCCGCCATTTCCTACCTTGTCAAAACTCGTACCACGCACGGTGATGACTTTGATGGCATCCAGCGATTGCACGGTCTCCAGTGCATTGCCCGCATAAATCGGGCGGACAAAGGTATCGGCGCTGATAACCGCGGTAATCTCGGAAATCTGCTGACTGTCGAGCAGCGCCGCCACGCGTGGCATCACGTCTTTACCAAGGCTGGTGGCCGCCGCCAATAGATGCGTATAGCCCTGAGCATACTCGGTTATAAAGGGCGCAAGCACCTCAGCGAGCGGATGCTCGTAGATCGCGTCATCCTCGACCAGAAGTTTGCGTATCCCGTCAAGCGCCACGGCCTCGGCAATCACCGCGTCGATCTTATAGCCAGCGAGCAGCAGATCGATTTCGCCACCGATTTTCTGTGCAGCAGCAATCGCCGCACGCGTGGCCGGGGCGATGGCTTTGCCGTCATGTTCGACAACCACAAGAATGGACATGGGCGATCTCCAATCAAAATTTGTTTCCCCTCACCCCACCCTCTCCCGCAAGCGGGAAAGGGGGAATCAAGGACTCACATAACTCTTCCACTCGCCCACGGAACGGGGGAGAGGGTTGCGAAGGCTTTGGCGCAAAGGGCCCTAGCCGGAGCTGGGTGAGGGGGACGACAAACCACCCTCATATCACCTTCGCTTCATTTTTCAATTTTGCCACCAGATCGGCCACGTCTTTCACCTTCACCCCACCTTTGCGCCTGGGTGGCTCTGCTACCGATAGGGTCTTGCTGCGCGGCGTTAGACTCAATCCGAATTCGGCGGCTTTGATAACCGTCAGCGGCTTGCTGCGCGCTTTCATGATATCGGGCAGCTTGGCGTAGCGCGGCTCGTTCAATCGTAAATCGGTGGTGATGACGGCGGGTAATTTCACCGCAATCGTCATCAGCCCGCCATCAACCTCGCGGGTGACTTCCGCCTCACCATTTTTGATTTCCAGTTTCGAGGCAAAGGTCGCCTGAGGCCAGCCTAAAAGTGCGGCGAGCATCTGCCCGGTCTGGTTGGCGTCATCATCAATGGCCTGTTTGCCCGCAATCACCAGATCGGGTGATTCTTTCTTCACCAGTTGCTGCAGCAATTTTGCCGCCATCAGTGGCTCAATACCACTTTCCACTTCAATCAATAGCGCTTTATCGACGCCCAGAGCGAGGGCAGCGCGCAATGTTTCTTCGCTGGCTTTGCTGCCAATCGCGACCGCAATCACTTCCGTCGCAATACCCTTTTCCTTGAGGCGAATCGCCTCTTCGACCGCAATTTCGTCAAACGGATTCATGCTCATTTTGACGTTAGCAAGTTCTACCCCGGATCCGTCCGCCTTGACGCGGATTTTCACGTTATAATCCACCACACGTTTGACCGGCACCAGAATACGCATCTGTCCACCCCGCCTATATTTTTGTAAGCACAAACAATGCAAATGCCGCGAGCGTCAGCGACTGCATCACGACACGCAGCGCCATCAATTTATTGCCGTATTTGCGGTTAGCCTCGCCGCCTCGGGCCATCAGACCAATCCCCACGATGAGCACCAGCGCCGTCAAACCCATCAATACCAGAACCACAATCCCAAGCGTACTGTTCATGATACCAGCCTTGCGCCGACCAGCAGTTTAAACACGCGGCTGCAATAGGGGCAGGTCACCTGTTCGCCCTGGTCGGCATCGATATGAAGATAAACTCTAGGATGACCAAGCGCACCGCCGCCGCCGTCGCAACTCACCTCGCGACGCGTCACCTGGATGATTTCAAACGGCTCGGATTTTGGCGGCATGGGGAAAATTAATTGGCAAATACAAAATTGGTTGGACGCCCGGAACTATGCGGCGCAGCGCTGCCATTGTCAATGCCATTCCCCTGCCCCGTGCCGCTTAAGGAGCTATTCAGACTGGCCGTGGCCATGGCCGGCGCAGTGGCCGCCGCCCCCATCTCCTGTGCGCGAATCACCAGCACATCGCTACGGCGCGCCGACGCAGGCTCTGCCACCGACACCACTTTAATGCTGTTCATGGAACGCGATGACCGGGCAACCCGCGCACCGGATGCAGAGGAGCCTGCCGCCGCCGCAGCACGCATCGCCGGCGCGGCGGAAACCAGCTGCCCCTCACCGCGCGCGGCGCGCACTTTATTCACTATATTCGTCCAGTTTTTTTCGACACGTACCAGATAAGAGCGCCCGAGATTCGACGTACGCGAATGATAAGCCGCCGCGGCCTGAATCCAGTTGCCCATCTCGTTGTAATTGCTTTTGAGGAAGGAGGCAGCATAGGCCACGTTGGTGGCGGGATCAAACGCCGCATTAAGATTGCTGAAAGCCTTGGGGTG
>JAJTIB010000103.1 GCA_021300075.1 Rickettsiales bacterium | reverse complement strand
TGCGGCCAAAAACACTACCAATTTAGTTGCATACATCATGCGCGATCTCCTGCCACCGATTGCCGCCGGACTGCTTAAAGTTGAGTCCTACGGGCAGGAGGGCTTTACTATCGGCGGCAGGCTTTATACCCATTCCCTGCTGTTATTTCCTGATCGCACCATCCTCTGGCCACATAAAAAAATAAGCGATTGGCGGTTAGAGGACTTCGCAGCGGTGACGACCATGATTCCGGCCATTGAAGTGCTGCTGCTGGGGACGGGAAGCACCCATCAATTCGTCACGCCAGTCATAAAGAAATCACTGAAATCTCATGGGCTTGCAAGTGATTCGATGGATACCGGCGCGGCCTGCCGCACCTATAATATTCTGCTATCTGAAGGACGACGGGTCGCGGCACTGTTATTGTTGGACTAATTAATCTATTTTTAACCAATTTCAGTGACACTACGTTAAGAATATTCCCGCAGTTTCAGCTTGCAACCTGAGGGTGCAGTTCATGTCACATGAATCCAGAATAAATCCGGATCTTTTTCACGCTCGAACTTTAAGTAAATGGGACAGGGTGCTGGTGCAGTCGATTCAGGCGATTCACGCTGGCGGTGTCAGCAACGCGGCGCTGCGGGATGTAGAGCGAGCGGTACTAGAACGGGCGGTCTATGCACTCAAAGTTGCCGATGGACTGGACGGCAAACTGGACGGAAAAATCAACAAAATCGCCCTGATTTCTTCGATTAAAACTCTGGCTCTTGCCGGACAATTATCTTCCGATCTTGCCCAGGCCATGCTTGAAGTGCTGCGAGACAGTAAATTTCCCCATGCCATCGCGGTGGGCAGCAGCGAAAAAATCCTGCACGGCAATATGATTCGCCGCCTGCGCGAAATTGATATTAATGGCGATGGCTCTATCACCCCACAGGAGCTTGGCTTCTGGCTTTTTGTGAAGCCGACGATTGAACAGGCCGCCGCCCAGAAAAAGGAAGTATAGTCCTGCCTATGCCGCTTTTTGGATGTTGGCGGTTTTGAAATTGCTTGCAGCGAATTCCCAGTTTGCCAGTTTGTCGAGGAAGGTGGTGATGAAGTCAGGCCGCCGATTCTGGTAGTCGAGATAATAGGCGTGTTCCCAGACATCAAGTGTAAGGATTGGCGTTTGGCCTTTGGTCAGCGGGGTTTCTGCATTGGCGGTCTTGCTGACTTTAAGTGCACCATTATCCAGCACCAGCCACGCCCAGCCAGAGCCAAACTGGCCTGCTGCGGCAGTTTTGAATTCTTCAGCAAATTTTTCGTAACTGCCGAAATCTTTTTCGATTTTTGCTGCCAGCTCGCCCGTGGGCTTGCCGCCGCCGCCGGGCTTCATCGAGTGCCAGAAAAACGTATGGTTCCAGACCTGAGCGGCATTATTGAAGATGCCGGCCTTGGCGGCATCGCCCGAGGAGGCAAGGATAATCTGCTCGAGTGTTTTACCTGCGAAATCCGTGCCCTCAATCAGTTTATTGAGGTTGGTGACGTAGGCCTGATGATGTTTTCCATAATGGAAATCAAAAGTCTGTGCCGACATAAACGGCTCCAGCGCCGTTTTTTTATAGGGAAGTTCGGGGAGTGTAAACGCCATGACAGCCTCGCTGGTTGGGGTGGGTTTTAGAGATGGCGTCGCTGCGCGCGCGGCAAATCCAACCGAAGCAATGGCGATTCCCGCCATAGTCTGAGCCATGAATTCCCTGCGCGATAGCGACATGATGGCGCGGGTATAACCGCATTTGCAGCGAAATTCAACCGGCATTGAGTGTGTGGTGTTTGGTAATCGGCGGATGAAAATAAGCGCAAGCCTCATTCCCCCTTTTTTAAGCGCAACTAATTAATAAAACTTAATGAATTTGACCCTGGGCTTATTTGCTGCTATCAGAAACCTATAAAAAAATAAAAAAATCCCACATTCCAACTTCGGCAGGTTGCTATGCGTGGTTTTCGAAAAATAATTTCTGAAATGCGGCTGGACAATTCGCGGGCAATGCTGGTGGGGCTGTTTGCCATGTTGTTGGTGTTGACGCTCTACGTTTCACTCATCGCATAAGTTCAGAAGTTCTGGCATTTCCTGCGAGGCTCCGCTAGCTGAGGCGGATGTCAGATAATTTCATTGTTAGTTTTCTATTACATGACACGCAGGTGCGTGGCCGTATGGTGCGGCTTGGCTCGGTGGTTGAAGATATTCTCGAGCGTCATGATTATCCCGAGCCGGTATCACGGATTCTGGGTGAAATGCTGGTGATGGCGGCGCTGCTATCCTCTAACCTCAAGCAGGAAGGTATTTTTACCTTGGAGATTCGCGGTTCAGGCGCAGTACGCCTGATGGTGGCGGATGCTGTATTTGGCGGTATCATCCGTGGCTATGCCGAACTGCGCGAGAATGCTGAAATCCCGCTGATTGGTGCTATGACACCGCGTGCGCTGCTTGGTGCGGATGCGTATCTTGCTATTACTATTGACCCGGGCGAGGGCTTGCAGCGTTATCAGGGCATCGTTGCGCTGGAAGGTGAAACACTGGCGGATGCCTTTCACGCCTATTTCCGCGATTCGGTGCAGCTTGCAGTTGATCTCAAACTGGCGATTGCAAAATCCATCGCTGTTGTTGGTCGTAAGCCGCGCTGGCGTGCCTCGGGTATTCTGATTGAGCGGTTGCCAGGCAATGATGAAACACTCGCCAGTATATCCGAGGAAAGTAGCTGGCATTATGCGCGAGTCATGCTCGCCACGTTAACCCACCAAGAACTACTTGATGCGGCTTTGGATGCGACGGATCTTCTCTACCGTTTGTTTCACGAACAGGGCGTGGTGGTGTATCCCGTGCGAGCTATTACCAGCGGTTGCCGTTGCTCGCGCGCGCGTATTACCAAAGTGCTCACGAGTATGCCAGAAAGTGAGCGCGAAGCCATGGTGATGGGGGGTGTAGTGCGAGTACATTGCCAGTTTTGCAATCAGGCCGAATCCTTTACGCCGCAGGAGATTGGTCTTTAGACGCTGGCATCGCCGCTTTAAAAAACGTGATCCCCGCTTATTAACTCCCCTGAAAATTGCCGGATGGAGCATGTTTTGGGGAATGGAACAAAAGCGCGGAAGAGCTAAACATCGAGTGCTTCGCGGAATTTTTCACCGTAAAGCTCGGTCTGTTCGCGGATGAACTGGAAACGTAGCTCCGGTTTCTTACCCATAAGCTGATTCACTCGCTCGGCCGTGGCGTCGCGGTTATCCTCGGCAATCATGACTTTTAGAAGCGTACGTTTGGTGGGGTCCATCGTCGTTTCTTTTAGCTGTGGTGCAGTCATTTCGCCCAAACCCTTGAAGCGGCCAATATCAATCCGGCTTTTATGTTTGCCGGATAATTTTTCAACCAGCGCGTCCTTTTCCTTGTCCGTATGGGCGTAATAGGTCTGCGTTCCGGCGGTGATGCGAAATAGCGGCGGCTGGGCAAGATAGAGGTGACCGGCGCGAATAAGTTCGGGCATTTCCTGGTAGAAAAATGTCATGAGCAGCGAGGCGATATGCGCGCCATCTACGTCAGCATCGGTCATGATCACTACTTTCTCGTAGCGTAAATCCTTAAGATTAAAGGCGCTGCCGGTCGCAACCCCCAGCGCCTGCATCAAATCGCTGATTTCCTGATTAGCGCGGATTTTATCAAGCGTTGCACTCGCGACGTTCAGGATTTTGCCGCGAAGCGGAAGCACGGCTTGCGTTTCGCGCAGCCGCGCCTGCTTGGCCGAACCACCGGCGGAATCACCCTCGACCAGAAAAATCTCCGTGCCCTCGGGCGTGCTGCGCGTGCAATCCGCCAGCTTTCCCGGCAGGCGCAGGCGGCTGGTGACGTTCTGGCGCTTGATGTTTTTTTCCTGCTTGCGCCTCAGCCGCTCCTCGGCCTTGAAGATGATGTGATTCAGGAGGGCATTGCCATTCTCGACATGTCCTGAAAGCCAATGGTCAAACGGGTCGCGCAGCGCGTTTTCGACCAGCCGCGCGGCTTCGCTCGTCACCAGCTTGTCCTTGGTCTGGCCCTGAAACTGTGGCTCTTTAATGAAGAGCGAGAGAATGACAACCGCACCTTCCATCACATCATCCGCCGTGATATTGGCCGCGCGTTTGTTTTTCACCATTTCGCCGAAGGCCTTGATGCCCTTGTTGAGCGCGGCGCGCAGGCCCTGCTCATGCGTGCCGCCTTCGGGGGTGGGAATGGTATTGCAGAACAGCGAATAATGCCCGTCATCCTCACCCTGCGGCCAGGCGATGGCCCATTCGACGCGGCCTTTGCCGTCCGCCAAATCCGCCTCACCACTGAAAAATTCGCTGGTGACAATCGCCTGACCCGCCAGTTCCTGGGTCAGATAATCGGCGAGGCCTCCGGGGAAGTGAATCGTCTCCGTCGCAGGCACGGCGCTGCCTTCGCCGAGGAGCGCGGGGTCGCATTTCCAGCGAATCTCGACGCCGCGAAAGAGATAGGCTTTGGAGCGGATAAGTTTGTAGATTTTCTCTGGCCGGAATTTGGCTTTGCTGCTAAAAATTTCTGGATCGGGATGGAAAGTGACGCTGGTACCGCGCCGATTCTTGGCGCTGCCGACTTTTTTGATTTTCCCTTGTGGGGCACCTTTACTGTAGTTCTGGCGGTAAAGCTCGCCCTCACGCGCGACTTCGACTTCGAGATGATCCGAGAGCGCGTTAACGACCGAGACTCCAACCCCATGTAACCCACCCGCAGTGTGATAGACCTTGTCGTTGAATTTGCCGCCGGCATGGAGCGTCGTGAGAATCACTTCGAGCGCCGAGATTTTCGGGAATTTCGGGTGGGGGTCCACCGGAATTCCGCGCCCATTATCGCGGATGGTTATAACATTGCCCGCCGCCAGCTCGACCTCGATAAAGGTCGCGAAACCAGCCACGGCCTCGTCCATCGCATTATCGAACACTTCATTGATGAGGTGGTGCATGGCGTTTTCGTCATTACCGCCAATATACATGCCCGGGCGGCGGCGCACGGGCTCCAGCCCTTCGAGCACTTCGATATCCTGCGCCGAATAGCTTTTCGTCTTGAGCTTGGCGTTGGCCTTATTAAACAGGTCATTCATAAGCGGCAGACTATAGCGGCAGGCCAGTGCAATTCAAGCGTTTCTCTAGGGTTTCAAGTATATTCTTCATCAAATTGTCATAATTATTTTACAGTCTCTTGCTAGACTTGACCCAATGAATCAACCCGCCACAGCTCTGCAAATCTCGCCAACGAAGCCGCATCACGGCCCTATTGAACACGCGGTGATGGAGACACTCAAATACACCAGCTACGCCGTGGCAGGTTTTGCTCTATTACCCGTCGTCATGCCTTGGTTTGGTTTTGGGGGTAGAGCGAGCGAACTCGCTTCTGAAATCTGCTCCAGTACGGCGATTTCTGATCAAACCGGTTGGGCGGGAACAGTGGCAGGAGCATTATCGCAACTGCCACTGATTGGCTCGAGCCTTGCCACGGCAGGTATTCCGGCTGTGGCGATTGCGGCCACGGTTGGTATTGGCGGCATGCTGCTGGCGCGGCATCTGGAAAAAAAGGGTGCAGAGATTTACGGATTCCCGGCAGGGAAAATTGTACGCTGGCTGGCCCTTGGCACGTCTATTCTTTTTGCCCTGCCTTCTATCCTTAGCGGGATCACTATGGCATTACATTTTCTGGCAACCATGTTCAACTACCCTGGTTATCTCACCGCCTCGATGATGATGTCGCCGGATGCATGGCCAGTTCGGCTTGCAGATAGTATTTTTTATCAAAATGGTGCGAATGCCGGTATTGCAGCCGGACTGACCAGCGCGGCTAATAGCGTGGGCACGGTTGCGATCGGGTCGGCAACTGGTGGTGCGCTGGGCAGTATCGTTACGGCACTTGTTTGCTGTCTGCCTGCAGGACTCGTGGCATGGATGGCGGGGGAGGGCAAAGCAAAACCTGAAGCAGCAACCCCGGCGATGAGGCCCTTCTATAAAGTTCATACACCCATTTACGGCGCGACTAAGCTGCCTGCACCGACTCAGGCTTTGCCAGCGTTGCCAGTATAGTGACAGCCTCAGTGATGATCGTCATTGCCGACTTTTCTTGCGAAAAATCCGCTATCAATACTAGTTTTTGGTCGGCGCGGAGTTTGAACTTTTTGGAGTTTCTGGCGAGGTAGCCGAGTAAGGCTTCAGGGCAGGCAAAGCGGTCTTCAAAAAAACTGATAACAGCGCCTTTTGGCCCCGCGTCAATTCGCGCGATGCCTGCTTTAAGACATAGTTGCTTGATCCGCAGTACGGCGAATAGATGGCCGACTTCTTCGGGTAGTGGACCAAAACGGTCAATCATCTCGGCGGCGAAGCTCTCAATTTCCGTTGCCTCGTGGAGGGTGCTG
>JAJTIB010000043.1 GCA_021300075.1 Rickettsiales bacterium | reverse complement strand
CTGGGGCCGGCGGAGCTGCTCGAGTATAATGCACAGCAACTCAAAGGCATTATCGTTGCCCACGGCTCGGTAACCGCGCATGTGGCGATTATCGCGCGGATGATGGACGTGCCGATGATTGGCCGCATTCCGGATATTCTATCGATTGTTCAGCAAGGAGATCTGGCGATTATCCAGGGCGACCATGGGATGGTTTATATCCGCCCGCCCGAAGATGTTGAGCAGGAGGTGGATTACGATATCCGCGCCCGCGCCCTCCAATCGGCAGTTTATGCAGCAGATCGTGATTTGCCGGCTATCACCAAAGACGGGGTGAAAATCTCGCTCAATATCAATGTTGGGCTCTATGTGGATGCACAGCATCTGGCCGGCGCGGATGTGGATGGTATTGGTCTCTTTCGCACTGAACTGCCCTATCTTGCCAGCACCGACATGCCCGGGGTGGAGGAGCAGGAGCGTATCTACAAGGACGCGTTTGAGAAAGCGCGCGGCAAGCCGATTATTTTCCGATCCTTCGATATCGGTGGTGACAAACAGGTGCCTTACATCCAAGTCGAAGACGAGGAAAATCCAGCGATGGGCTGGCGCGCTACCCGCATCGGGCTGGATCGGCCAGTCATTCTGCGCCAGCAATTCCGCGCCCTGATTCGCGCGGCCGCCGCGCAGAAGCTGCATCTCATGTTTCCCTTTATCGCCGCTGTCCATGAGTTTGAGGCGACGAAAGAGATTTTCCTGAAAGAGCTGGAGCGTTCCAGAGCCGAGGGCACAACCGCGCCCAGCGAAGTGCGCCTCGGCAGTATGCTTGAGATTCCCTCGCTGCTTTTCCAGTTGCCGGAATTGATGGAGCGGGTCGATTTCGTGTCGATCGGCAGCAATGATTTATTGCAATTCTTGTTTGCCTGCGATCGCGGTTCCTCGCGCATGACGGCGCGGTACGACCCGCTTCATCCGGCGGTGCTGCGTGCGGTGCGGCTGGTAGCCGAGGCCGCTCGCCCGCGCGGGGTAACGGTTGGGTTCTGTGGCGAGCTCTCGACCCGCCCGATTGATGCCATGGCGCTGATCGCGATGGGGCTACGCTCGCTTTCGATGCCACCCTCGGCGGTGGGGCCGGTCAAGGCCATGATTCGCACGCTCGACACCAGGGTGCTGGCTGGATTTTTGGATTATACAATGGCGGAGCCTGTCACCTCATTGCGCCCCTCGCTTGAGCGTTTTGCCCGCGATCACGGGGTCGAGATACATTAGGAAGTGATTGTGCGATTGCGGCGCGGCACAGTTTATATTACAACCCTCCCGCATGGTCATAAAATCGCAATTCACCCGTCTGCCAGAAACCATGGAAATGGCCGATGTTGGGCCGTATCTGCGTGGGCTTAGAGAGCATTACAAGCTCTCCGCGCAGGATGTCTCGGCGCGCCTGCATATTCGTGTCAAATATATTCAAGCCATTGAGATGGGTGATATCGAACAGTTGCCCGGAAAAGTCTATGCCCGCGGGCATATCGCCTCCTATGCTGAATTTCTGGGGGTAGACCCCGACCAGACGGTCGAAAAATTACTGGGCAGTGAAACGCCGAAGAAGCAGGAATTCTTTGTCCCCGAGCCGTTGCGAGCGGATCATGCCGCCCGGAGAAAATGGTATCGCTGGGCGCTGTTGCTGGTGGCGGCCTTGCTGGCCTATGGTGTGCTGCGCCAGGGTGGCGGTGATGAATCTGCTGAGGTTCCGGAAGTTGCCTCCGTGCCGGCCGCCATGGTGGGTAGTGCGCGGCGGTTGGTGATGCCAGTCGATGAAAACCTGCGCTGTGCCTCGGGCGAGGCGCTGGCCGCCTGTTTGCCACGTGAAGCGGAAGTAACCGTTTCGCAACCCCTCGCTGCGCCGGATATTTTTACCGCCCCCACCCCTTGGGGTACGCGCGAGGCGCTGAAAATCGCGCCCGCCACATCCATCACTACCGGCGCTTCCGTCACGCCCGTGATTGTGACCCGTCCGGATGGGGCTGCGCCGATATCGAAAAAAGTGATACCGGCAACGCCCTCAGTGGCGGAACCCGCTGCACCGGCCTCACCGCCGGAAGAGTTTCCTTGGTTGAGGTCCGGGGCGGGGAACGCACGGTGATACCCCGCCGCCGCTCATACGCTACGCGCATCGGGAAAGTAGCCATCGGTGGCGATGCGCCCATTGTGGTGCAATCCATGACCAATACCGACACGGCGGATGTGGCAGCAACGGTCGCGCAGGTGCGGCAGCTGGCCGAGGCGGGGTCGGAACTGGTGCGGGTGACGGTGAATAACGAAGCGGCTGCGCGCGCCGTGCCGCAGATATACGAAACGCTTCTGGCCGCCGGGTGCGACGTGCCGCTGGTGGGGGATTTCCACTATAATGGCCACCGCCTGCTCGAGGCCTTTCCCGACATGGCGCAGGCACTCGCCAAATACCGCATTAACCCCGGCAATGTGGGGTTCGGTGCAAAGCAGGACAGCCAGTTTGCCAGCATGATTGAAGCTGCCATCCGCTATGATAAACCGGTGCGGATTGGGGTGAATTGGGGCTCAATGGATCAGGCGCTTCTCACCCGGATGATGGATGAAAATGCTGCAACGCAACAGCCGCGCGAAGCGGCAGATATCGCGCGTGAGGCACTGATTGCCTCCGCCCTCGCAGGTGCAGCAAAAGCGGAAAGCATCGGGCTTGCGCCCGAGCGGATTCTGCTTTCCTGCAAGGTCAGCCGCGTGCAGGATCTGGTCGCAGTCTATCGCGGGCTGGCGGCGCGCTGCGCGTACGCCCTGCATCTGGGACTTACCGAAGCGGGCATGGGCACGAAAGGCATCGTCGCCTCGACCGCGGCGCTGGCAATTTTGCTTCAGGAAGGCATCGGCGATACGATCCGCATTTCCCTCACGCCTGAGCCGGGGGGCGACCGCACGCAGGAAGTCCGCGTCGCGCAGGAGATTTTACAGGTGATGGGTCTGCGTCATTTCACGCCGCTCGTCACTGCCTGCCCCGGCTGTGGCCGCACCACGAGCAGTTATTTTCAGGAACTGGCGGAGGAAATTCAGAATTATCTGCGCGCCCGTATGCCGGAGTGGGCGAAACATTATGCCGGGGTCGCCGAAATGAATGTGGCGGTGATGGGCTGTATTGTGAACGGGCCGGGTGAGAGCAAACATGCCAATATCGGCATTTCCCTGCCCGGCACGGGTGAATCCCCCGTTGCGCCGGTATTTGAAGATGGTATCAAGACCGTAACCCTGCGCGGTGATAACATCGCTCAGGAATTCAAGCAGCGGTTAGAGCAATATGTGGCACGGCGTTACCAAAAGATTTCGGCATGAGATTTTTTATGCAGTGTGTTGATGATATTAGGTGTCATTCCCGCGAAAGCGGGAATCCAGACGTTCTTAACCATAACTTTTGCAGCGCAGATGCGCTGCGCCGGATCTCCGCCTGCGCGGGGATGACAATTACATGAGTGAAAAATTACATGAGTGAAAAATTACAGCCCGTGCGCGGTACGCATGATTTACTGCCCGAGGATTTTGTACGGCAGGAATACATCACCCAGACCGCACAGCGTATCGCGAGCCTATATGGTTACGCACGGATGGATACGCCGATCTTCGAGTTCAGCGAAGTCTTCCACCGCGCGGTCGGTGAAACGTCGGATATTGTGTCGAAAGAAACCTATACATTCACCGATCGGGGCGGGGAATCATTAACGCTGCGGCCGGAATTTACCGCCGCCATTGTGCGCGCCTTTGTGAGTAATGGCCTGCAGCAGAACGTGCCGTTCAAATGTTTTTATGCAGGACCCGCCTTCCGCTATGAACGCCCGCAGAAGGGTCGCATGCGCCAGTTCCACCAGATTGGTGCAGAGCTTCTGGGCGCAGCGCAGCCGGTGGCAGATGTGGAGATGATCGCTCTTGCGGCACAAACCCTCCGCGAACTTGGGCTGGCGGATGCCGTGACGCTCGAACTCAATTCACTGGGGGACGCAGAAAGCCGCGGGGCTTACCGCGCGGCGCTGGTGGAATATCTCACGCGCTATGAGAAGGAACTTTCGGCAGATAGCCAAACGCGGCTAGTTAAAAACCCACTTAGAATTCTCGATTCCAAATCCGAAGCGGATAAAAAAATCACGGGCGGCGCACCGAAACTGGAGGATTATTTTACCCCCGCCGCGCGCGATTTTTTTGCACGCGTGACCGAGGGACTGGCGCGCCTGAACATCCCCTACCGGCTGAATTCCACCCTCGTGCGCGGGCTTGATTATTATAACCACACCGTCTTTGAATTCACCACCGACAAGCTCGGGGCGCAAGGCACGGTGCTGGCGGGCGGGCGTTATGACGGGCTGGTGGGGCTGATGGGCGGCAATGATACGCCCGGCATTGGCTTTGCCGCGGGCGTGGAGCGGCTGGTGGGCTTGCGCGAAGCGCTGGGGCTTGTGCACGCGCCCGCAGCTGTTGTGCAACTGGCCGTGATTCCGGTGGAAGAAGCTGCGGATGCAGCCGCGTGGGAACTGGCCGAAACCTTGCGGCAGGAGGGGTTTTCAGTGGAAATCGCCTATCATGGCAATGCCGGCAAAAGACTGAAACGCGCGGATAAGCTCGGATGTCGCTTCGCCCTGCTCATGGGCGAAGAAGAGCTTGCCAAGGCGAGTGTGATGGTGAAAAACCTCGCCGATGGCACGCAAGCAGCCGTGGCGCGTGCGGAACTGGTGGCGTGGCTGAAAGAGAGAATCACACGATGAGCATGGAAAAAAAACTGGATGGATTGATTGCGCGGCATGGCGAGCTGCGCGATCTTATTTCCAACCCTGATAAACTGAAAAGTGGGGAATACGCAAAATTCTCTAAAGAATATTCGGATCTGACACCGATTGTGGAAACGGCACTGGCGCTCAAAGCCGCGCAAGGCGAGCTTGAGGACACCAAGGCGCTGATGAAAGATCCGGATATGAAAGCACTCGCCGAAGAAGAAAAGGCGCAGCTTGAAAAACTCATTCCCAAACTCACGGCGGATTTGCAGGTGGCGCTGCTACCCAAAGACGAGGCGGATGAGAAAAACGCAATTTTAGAAGTGCGCGCCGGCACGGGCGGCGACGAAGCGGCACTGTTCGCGGCGGATTTGTTCCGCATGTATCAGCGCTTCTGTGAATCGCAAGGCTGGAAGTTTGAAGTAATCTCGATTTCAGAAACGGGGCTGCGCGGCTATAAAGAAGCGAGCGCCAGCATCAGCGGCAAGAATGTGTTCCAGAAACTTAAATTTGAGTCGGGCGTGCACCGGGTACAGCGTGTGCCGGCGACCGAAACGCAAGGACGGATTCATACCTCAGCGGCGACCGTCGCAGTACTGCCGGAGGCGGAGGAAGTCGATATTCAGATCAACGAAAATGATTTACGTATTGATGTGTTTCGCTCAAGCGGCCCGGGCGGGCAGTCGGTCAACACCACCGACTCGGCAGTGCGTATTGTGCATATCCCCACCGGCATTACCGTGCAGCAGCAGGACGAAAAATCCCAGCATAAAAATAAAGCCAAGGCGCTGAAAGTACTGCGCGCGCGGCTATATGATATGGAATATCAGAAACGCGAGCAGGAGCGTGCCAGTGCGCGCAAGGGGCAGATCGGCTCGGGCGATCGTTCCGAGCGTATTCGCACCTATAATTTCCCGCAGGGCCGCGTGACGGATCACCGCATCAATATGACCAGTTACAATCTGGATGAGGTGATGGAAGGCTCAGGCCTGCTCACCTTCTGCGACGCGCTGATTGCGGAAGATCAGGCAGATAAACTGGCCTCGCTCAAAGAGTGATGACCGGATAATCTGAAGATTGGATCATCCTATATGACCATTGCCACGACCATTCATAATGCCACTCGGCGCCTTGCAGCTATCGGCATTGATACGGCTTCGCTGGATGCGCGGCTTCTGGTGGCGCATGCACTCAAGCTGACGCGCGAGGAAATGCTGAGCCGCGAAGGGCACGTGCTCACTGACCATGAGCGTGCATCGGTCGAAGCACTCATCGCGCGCCGTGAAGCGCGCGAACCTGTTGCGCAGATTTTAGGCAGGCGCGGTTTCTGGCGTGATGAATTTCTGGTGACGAAAGACGTGCTCACTCCGCGCCCCGAGAGTGAAACGATGATCGAGGCGCTGCTGACCCTTCGCCCCGAACGCGATCGCGACTACCATATGCTTGATCTCGGCACAGGCAGCGGATGCCTGCTGCTTTCAGCCTTGCGCGAATATCCCAAAAGCCACGGTACGGGTGTGGATGAAAGCGAGGCGGCACTCAATGTCGCGCGGGCAAATGCCCAGGCGCTTGGACTTGATACACGCGCAAGGTTTATAAAGAGTGACTGGTGCATGGCGCTTCCAGAAAATTTCCGAGCAGATATTGTGCTCGCTAACCCGCCTTATATTCCAGCAGGCGAGATTGCGACACTCGCGCCGGAGGTAAGACAGTATGATCCCATGCGCGCGCTTCATGGTGGCGAGGACG
>JAJTIB010000125.1 GCA_021300075.1 Rickettsiales bacterium | reverse complement strand
TGACGAATGTTCCCCAGCCAGCCTTAGGCTGCGCTATCGCTGCCAACATGGTACAGCAAATTTCGAACAAGCAGCAAATCGTACGCCCTAACCTGATAGATTATCCGGACGGAGAAAAGGCCGTAGAGGTCTATAAATACTACCAGCTTCCCCCCGTGGTGACTGCGCCACTGACGGTGGATACTTCGACCGTAAGTAGCGCAACAAGCCAATAACTGTTTGCGCGCGGCCCCACTATACTTCTAGAGTATTGAATATGAAAAAACTACTGATTACCATCAGTGATCGATCCCTTGAGTCCTGGGCGCAGAGTGTCGCGCAGGTGATGGGTGTCGCCACTCCTTGGATTCTGGTCGGCGGCCCGCAGGAAGCCACACGGCAAATCATCAGCCAGCAGATCGTACCCACCCATATCGTGCTTGAACTTGGCGCACGCGGTGCGGAACTTCTGCCCGAAATTGATGCGCTGGGCGAGCAATGCGTCTCCGGCACGTGCGTCGTCGCTGCAGGGACCACCAATGACATTCATCTTTATCGAAACCTACTCGCCCGCGGCGTTCTCGATTACCTGCCCATGCCTGTGGCGGCACAGGATATCGCCAGAGCCCTTGAAGCCCCCGCCACAAACCCGAACGCGGCGCGGACAGATATGCGCCCGCAGGCCTCAGAAAAGCGTGTCATCGCCATGATGAGTGCGGCATCGGGGGATGGTGCCAGCACCATTGCGCTTAACACTGCGTATGCCATCAGTGAAATTTTCGAGGGCCGGACCGTGTTGGTTGATATGGATTACCAGTTTGGTATGGTCGCCAAAAACATCAATCTACAGAGCCAATACGGCATTCGTGAACTGTTCGAGCATCCCGAACGCGGTATTGATGCAACCCTGATTCGCCGCATGGTGGCGCAGTACCAACATCTGCATGTGATCACCGCGCCTTCGGATCTGCGTTTTTTACCGAGCCTGAGTGCCCAGGCCATCCCCGAACTGGTCGGTATACTCAAGCAATCATATGATACGATCATTCTCGATTTACCCCATGTCTGGCTGCCATGGGTGGCCACGGCCTGTCAATCTTCCACCCATCTGGTGCTGGTGGCGCAGCTCTGGCTCAAATCCGTGACCCACTCGGCGCGATTACTCAAAGCCTGGCGCGAACATAAGATTCCGTCGGATCAGGTCACGCTCGTCATTAATCGCTCCGGCGCCAAGTTCAAAGAGGCCATTGAACCGCGCGATTTTGAGAGGGTCTGTGGTGTTGCCATCAAACATATGGTGACCAATGATATCCGCACGGTCGTCCAAGCAGAAGGAGAGGCGAAGACCATTATGGAACTCCCCACCAGTAAGCTGGGGCAGGATATCGGCCTGCTGGCGCGGCTACTGATAGGGATCACACCCACTATCGCACCAACAGATAAGCTGGCAGAAAAGCCCGGGCTGATACAGACGCTCACCCGTCTAACCAAAAAAGGTTAACCGCATGTTCGGAAAAAAAATGGGCGAGCCACCCACTACCCCGCACCGACCTATGGCGGCGGCTGCCGTGAGCGGGGGAGCGATTCAGGTCGCCGCCCATCCTCTGACCTCAAAAGCCGAAGGCATGGCGACGGAGGCTTATGAAATTTATCGCTACCTCGACGCCAAGCTGGAAACTGCCGAATACCAAAGAGCCAAACGCGAACTCATATCGGAGCTGGTGAATCAAATCGACTTTCAAGCACTCGAACGGCTCGAGAGCGACCTGCGGCGACGTAAAGTGCGCGAGGTCTGTGATCGTATTCTGCCTAATGTTGCCATCCCACTGACCTCGGCGCAAATAAACCTCATTCGCGATCAGGCGCTGGATGAGTTGTTGGGTTACGGACCTTTAGAACCGCTGCTCAAAGACGCGGATGTCAACGACATCATGATCAACACCCATGCCCATGTCTATGTCGAGCGGCACGGCAAGATCTACCAAACCGACGTCACCTTCATGGACGAACAGCATCTGCTGGGTGTGATTCAGCGCATTGTATCGCGCGTGGGACGACGGGTGGATGAAGCCAGCCCCATGGTCGATGCGCGAATGCCCGACGGCTCACGTTTCAACGCCATCATTCCGCCTCTGGCTCTTGATGGCGCACTGGTCTCCATCCGCAAATTCAAACAGCAGAAACTGGCGCTGGATCAATATGTGGAGTATGGCTCGCTCACCCCAACCATGGCCAAATTTCTTGCCCTGTGCGCGCGCATTCGTCTCAATATTATCATCTCGGGAGGCACGGGGTCGGGCAAAACCACCCTGCTCAATGCGCTTTCGGGCAATATTGATGTTACCGAGCGCGTCATTACAATTGAAGACGCCGCCGAACTGCAACTGCACCAGCCCCATGTGCTGCGGCTTGAGACCCGTCCGCCATCGCTTGAAGGCAAAGGCGAAATCACCCAGCGACAACTGGTACGTAATGCGCTTCGAATGCGTCCCGACCGGATTATTCTGGGCGAGATGCGTGGCGAAGAAGCAATGGATGTGCTCGCCGCCATGAATACCGGCCATGATGGGTCAATGGCGACTATCCATGCCAATTCCCCCCGCGATTGTCTGAGCCGCATTGAGAATCTGGTGGCGATGTCGTCCGTACAAGTCGTACCCACAAGCCTGCGCTACCAGATTGCTAGCGCCGTCAACCTAATTGTACAAATTCAACGGATGCGCGACGGCAAAAGACGCATTGTCCAAATCGAAGAAATCGTCGGTTTTGATGGGAATATGATTCTCTCACAAACCCTTTTTCAATACCGCCTGCGTAGCGTCAACGCTACCGGCGCACTTGTTGGCGACTTTGAATCCAGCCCAATACGGCCACGCATGATTGAACGCGCCGGATATTTTGGCTTAAGCGATGAGGTCGCGGCCTGTTTCTCACTGCGTGGCAGTAGCGAGTAGCCAATGGAACTTTTCTTCACCGCGCTCGCTGTGGGAATATTTAGTTATCTCGCCTTTGTGCTTTTTTTTCCCAAAGCCATCCCCAAAGAGTCAGGCGATTACACCCGCAAGGCGCTGGATCGACTCTATCAGGAAAATCAGGGTCTGGACGATCAGAATACAATTCTCAAAGAACAACTTGAAGAAGAATCGTCGCTGGTGCGATTTATCTTCGGATTACGCTTGATGCACCCGATTTACGAAGCGGCACTGCAGGCAGGCTATCTGCACCAACTCCAGACGCTGATAGTCTTGATGATCGCCGGATTTATCGGCAGTTTTCTGCTGCTTTCTGCCCTGGGCGTCGGCCTGTTTTTTTCCCTGCTCATGGCACTGATACTTGCCTATTTTCTACCTTACCGCCATTGCCTGAAAGCACTCCAAAAGCGCAACCGAAAATTTATTGATCAGTTCCCCGACGGACTGGACATGATCGTGCGTAGCGTGCGCTCTGGCTTTCCACTCACCACCGCCCTGCAGATGTTGGCCGATACCTCTGAATCGCCGCTCAAAGAAGAATTCCGGCAAGTCGTCGATGAGCTGAGCATGGGGCGTAACCTCAATCAGGCACTGGCAAGGCTTGCTACACGCATCAACGAGCCGGATATCCGTTTTTTCGTAGTCGTACTGAGCGTGCAGCAGGAAACCGGTGGCAATCTTGCCGAAATTATCGGCAATCTCTCCTCCATCATCCGCAAGCGCCGGCAGTTGCAAAATAAAATTCGCGCCATGACATCCGAGGGTCGTGCCACGGCCTGGGTGCTCGGGCTTTTACCCGTCTTCGTTTTTGCCGCCCTCTACATAGTGCAACCGGACTATCTGAGCCCATTCTTCACCGACCCCTTGGGTATCATGATGTTCATGATGGTGCTGGGCATGATCGGGCTTTGCACCTTTATCGTTAAACAAATGGTGAATGTAGAAGTATGACCTCCTCGACTCTCATCGCTGCCTTGCTCGTTGGTGCGGTTGTTTTTATGATCTACCTGCTCATCGACAAGCTGATGACGGAAAGCCGACGGCGGGAGTCCTTACGAATCCGCATTGCCGCAGATGGCACGCGTATCACCGAAGAGCAGGACGGTTCCATCGGCCTTGACCGAGAGCTTTCACCCCGCGCCGAGCAAATGGCCATACTTTTACGCAGTATGGGGGTGCAGGTTGATGAGGCAGTGAAAAAGCTCGCAATCCGCTTTGCCCGCGCGGGTAACCTCTCGCCCGATGCGCCGATTTTTTATCTTTTCTTTCAGCGCGTCATCAATATTTTTATCCTGATTCTGGCCCTGGGGGTGCTGGTGAGCGGCATGGCGGAGGGCAGCACCTCCCTGCTTAACATGATGGCCGGTTTAATGCTCCTGGTGCTGGGGATTTTCGGGCCCCATCTTTACCTTGAAAATATGATTGCCCGCCGCAAAAAAATCCTGTCCCGCGCCTTTCCCGATACGCTTGATTTGCTACTGATCTGTGTAGAATCCGGCCTCGCTCTTGATGCTTCACTTAACCGTGTATGCAGCGAGCTGAGTCGCGCCTACCCGGAAATGACGCAGGAGCTAAACCGAACCCGCCTAGAGCTTGCGCTTCTCAATGACCGAGTCAAAGCACTAAACCACCTTGCCGAACGCACGGATTTGCTTGCCTTTCGAGCCCTGACTTCTTCCCTTATCCAAAGCGATCGCTTTGGAACTTCGCTAAGCGATACCTTGCGCGTATTGTCAGAAGAATTTCGTCTCGAACGTCTAAGCAAAGCCGAAGAGAAAGCGGCACGGCTGCCGGTGCTGCTCACTATTCCGCTCATTTTTCTGCTTATGCCCGCTTTCTTACTGATTGTCCTCGGCCCTGCCATCATCAGCTTCATACGTCAGGGCAGCGCGCTGACGGGCGGTTAGACTGACGCTTTGAGTCACGAAGTCTTCGCTTGAAGGGCACAGGGCTTTAAGCGCTTGAAACTCATGATTTAAGCCTCTAGGCTGCCAACCTGTCCATGACCTCTTACCCTGCCCATCACCCTGCACCCCTCACCGTGGTCTCGGATTATGCACCGCGCGGCGACCAGCCGCAGGCCATCGCTCAGCTGGTAAACGGACTTGCAACACAAACAAAAAGCCAGGTGCTGCTCGGCGTCACCGGCTCGGGCAAGACATTCACTATGGCGAAAGTGATTGAGGCAACCCAGCGCCCGGCACTGATTCTCGCCCACAACAAAACGCTCGCCGCGCAGCTTTATAACGAAATGAAAAATTTTTTCCCGCATAATGCGGTGGAGTATTTCGTCTCCTATTACGACTATTACCAGCCCGAGGCCTATGTCGCTCGCAGTGACACCTATATTGAAAAAGAATCGCAGATTAACGAGCAGATCGACCGCATGCGCCATGCCGCTACCCGTTCACTCCTCGAACGGCCGGACGTCATTGTGGTGGCCTCAGTCTCGTGCATTTACGGTATCGGCTCGGTCGAAGCCTATACCGGTATGACCCGCACCCTCAGGGTGGGCGAAACTATTGCACAAAAATCCCTGCTCAAACTTTTCATCGATCTGCTTTATACGCGCAATGATATGGCCTTCATGCGCGGGGATTTTCGTGTACGCGGCGATAATGTCGATATCTTCCCCGCCCATCTGGAGGATACGGCCTGGCGCCTCAGTTTCTTTGGCGACGAGATTGACCATATCTACGCCTTTGACCCGCTGACTGGCGAGCGGCGGGGAGAGATGAGCGAAATCACCCTCTTCGCCAATAGCCATTATGTCACCCCAAAACCGACGATCGAGGCGGCGATTAAAGAGATTAAGCGTGACCTCAAGGAACGGCTCGACTGGTTTCATGCCACTGGCAAACTGGTCGAAGCCCAACGCCTCGAACAGCGCACCATGTTTGACCTTGAAATGCTCATGGAAACAGGCATGTGCCGTGGCATCGAGAATTATTCGCGCTACCTTTCCGGAACGCGTCGCGGCGAACCGCCTCCTACCCTGTTTCAGTATCTACCCAGAAATGCCATATGTTTTGTCGATGAATCGCATGTGACCCTGCCACAATTACGCGGCATGTATAACGGCGATCAGGCACGTAAGAAAGTGCTCTCTGACTATGGTTTCCGCCTGCCCTCGTGCCTCGATAACCGCCCGCTCAAATTCGAGGAGTGGGATGCGATGCGCCCGCAAACTATCTGTGTTTCGGCTACTCCGGGATCGCTGGAGCTGGGATGGACAGGTGGCAAATATGCCGAGCAGGTAATTCGTCCGACCGGGCTTATTGACCCGCCCTGCATCATTAAACCAGTCGCATCACAGGTGGACGATCTGCTCGAAGAATGCCGCCAGCAGAAAGCACTCGGCCAGCGCGTGCTGGTCACCACCTTGACCAAACGTATGGCCGAGCAGTTGGCTGAATACCTCGACGAAATGGGATTGAAAGTGCGCTATCTGCACTCGGATATTGAAACGCTCGAACGCATCCAGATTATACGCAGCCTGCGCGTGGGCGAGTTCGATGTACTAATTGGCGTCAACCTGCTGCGCGAGGGTCTGGATATTCCCGAATGTGGCCTCATGGCCATTCTGGATGCCGACAAGGAGGGGTTTCTGCGTAGCAAAACCGCCCTCATTCAGACCATTGGCCGCGCCGCGCGCAACGTCAACAGCAAGGTCATTCTCTATGCCGATACCATGACGGATTCGCTACGTGGTGCGCTGGATGAAACGACCCGCCGCCGCCGCATTCAAGAAGCCTATAATCAAAAACATAATATCACCCCGCAATCCGTCACGGCGGCACTTTCTGACATCCGCCGGTCAGTCGAGGAGCAGGACTATCTGACCGTTGAAGTACAGCAAAGCGGCCTGGAAGAATTCACCGGCACTTCCATGGAAAGTGAAATCGAGAAACTAAAAAAAGCCATGCTTAAAGCCGCCGAAGACCTGGAATTCGAGCGCGCAGCGACCTTACGCGACCAACTCCATAAACTGGAAGCAATGCTTCTTGAACTGCCCACCACCCCGATTGCCAAGGCTACGGGCAAGCCACCCAGAATCCGTAAGCGCAAGTAAACCATCCTCGTGTGAATTGCTGCACTGCGCCATGAGTGGGTAGTAATTTACCCACAAATCTTTATGGTGCGCGTTCACCGCAGGAAGGCCATAGCCCCATGACCAGAACACGCTGGTACCACCATCTTTATATTCAGGTGCTAATCGCCATCGTGATCGGCGTGGCGCTAGGTTATTTCATGCCAGATGCTGGGCAGAAAATGAAACCGCTGGGTGACGGCTTCATCAAGCTCATCAAGATGGTCATTGCGCCAATTATTTTCTGCACTGTAGTTTCGGGCATTGCCCATATGGGGGATATGAAAGCGGCCGGCCGCCTGGGTTTAAAATCCTTGTTTTATTTTCTGTGCGCCACCAGTATCGCCCTCGTCATTGGCTTGATTGTCGGCACGGTCGGGGGATCTGGCCATGGCATGAATATTGATGTCAGCACCATCGATCCGAACGCGGCCGATGCCTATTTAAGCGCCGCCAACTCACAACAGGAAACCTTCGTCGAATTTCTACTCCACCTGATTCCGAATACGTTTGTCGGCGCGTTTGTGGAGGGGAATTTACTTCAGGTACTCATCATCGCAATTCTTTTTGCCTGGGCACTCCTGAGTCTGGGTCAGGCAGGAAAACCTGTGCTGCAGGGTATTGAACTGGTGTCGCAGGTATTTTTCAAAGTTATTGCCATCATCATGAAACTGGCTCCGATAGGCGCCTTTGGGGCGATGGCGTTCACCATCGGTCAGTATGGCGTTGAAACGCTTGGGAACCTGTTCTATTTCATGCTCCTCTTTTATATCACCTGCTTTGGTTTCGTATTCATCGGGCTGGGGCTGCTTCTCAAAATCATCACCGGTCTGTCGATCTGGCAGATGATTAAATATATCCGTGAGGAAATCTTTATCGTGCTCGGCACCTGCTCCTCGGAAACGGTGATGCCACGCATCATCGACAAGCTCGAGCGCCTTGGGGTTGAGAAACAGGTGGTGGGTATGGTCATCCCCACCGGCTATTCCTTTAACCTCGACGGGTCCTCCATTTATTTCACCATGGCGGTCGTATTTCTGGCACAGGCAACCAACACTCCTTTGACCTGGGAGCAGGAGCTGGCAATTTTACTTACCATGCTTTTCACCTCCAAGGGTGCAGCGGCTGTAGTTGGTTCCGCCTTTATCGTGCTTACTGGAACACTCTCAACGCTCGATATCATTCCCGTGGTCGCGGTCACGATTGTTCTTGGTATTGACCGATTCATGGCAGAGGCCCGGGCCATCACCAACCTTATTGGTAACTGCGCGGGGACACTCATCATCGCCCGGTGGGAAAAATCGGTGAATCTGTCCCATGCCCGAGCCGTGCTTTCGGGTAAAATCCACCCGCACGGTGATACGGACAGCGATCAGATCGTAGTTGAATCCCATGCACTCGATAAGGCTACGAGGCGCTAGACAATGATTCTGGAGCATTCAAAGAAATCATGCTAAATCAAATTCGCTATGAGCAATTCCCCCACCTCCGTCGGTTCCTTCCTGTTTGATTACCTTCACGGCAAGGGCGTCACCCACGTGTTCGGTATTCCGGGCGATTTCGCACTCCCAACATTTCGCTGGCTTGAGCAATCCAAACTCAAGATCATTACCATGACCCACGAACCCTCGGTCGGCTTCGCAGCCGACGGTTATGCGCGGGTCCATGGCCTGGGCGTGGCGCTGGTCACCTATTGTGTGGGTGGGCTTAACATGCTCAATTCGGTCGCCTGCGCCTATGCCGAGAAAAGCCCGATGCTGGTGCTCTCCGGTGGCCCCTCGCCCTCCGACCGGCGGGCGGATGCGCTCTTGCATCACAAGGTACGCACCTTTGACACCCAGCGTCGCATCTATGACGAAGTCACCTGCGCCAGCGCGGTGCTGACAGATGCAGAAACCGCCGCCAGCGAGATCATGCGTGTGGTGGATGAGGTTATCCTCCAGTGCCGCCCGGGCTATATCGAGATTCCGTATGACGTGGTTGATATGCCCATCAAAGCCCCAGCACAACCTAATCGCCCCATACCCACGAGCGACCCGGAAAATCTCGCCGCGATGATGGAAGACGCGACAGCACTCATCAATAGCGCCAAACAGCCAGTCATTATTGCCGATATTGAATTACATCGCCACGGTCTTACCGATCTGGCGCTGGCGCTCGCAGCAAAATTCCAGATCCCGATTGCCTCTACCTTGCTCAGTAAAAGCATCATCAGCGAAACACATCCCCTGTTTATTGGTGTCTATAGTGGCTCACTCTCCGAGGCCGCCGTACAAAAATATGTTGAGGAGAGTGATTGCATCCTCATGCTTGGCGCTTTCATTACGGATGTTTTTCTGGGCATGAACACCGCACATCTGCGGCGTAAAAACACCATTTTAGTGACCACGGAGAAAGCGCGCATCGCCCACCGCACTTACGAGCAGATTATTTTCCGGGAGTTTCTCGAGCATCTCGGTCGCGCCGCGATTACCCCGCGCCATCCAGGCAATTTACCCCAGCCTGCACCTCCTCCCCTGCCCTTGACAGCGGCGGAGAAAACCGCGCCCCTGTCGATTGCTAATTTCTTCCGCCTGCTGGGTCTCAATGTGGGTGAACAGAACACGATTGTCTGCGATACGGGCGATGCTCTTCTGGGCGCAATGCAGCTTCGCACCCGGGCGCCAAGCAATTTCCTCTCCGATGCCTATTATCTCAGCATGGGCTTTGCAATACCGGCCGCGATTGGCGTAATGGCCGCACAGCCCGACAATAAAATCTTCGTGATTGTGGGCGACGGTGCTTTTCAGATGACCGGCACCGAGCTTTCAACGGCCGCGAAATACAACATGAGTCCCATCGTCTTTATTCTCAATAACGATGGCTACGGCACCCAGCGCCATATACTCGATGGGCCATTCAATGAAATCCACCCCTGGCATTACACCAAAATCACCGAGCTTCTGGGCTATGGCATCGCCCGCCGCGTCACCACCAATGGCGAACTCGAAGCCGCAATTAATGAAGCTCTGCGGGCGAATACGCTGGCGCTCATTGAGGTCGTCGTCCCCCGCAGCGATTCCTCGGCTGCCCTCAAACGTATGGGCGAGGAACTGGGTAAACTGCGCGATAAAAACAAGCGGTGATAAAACCTCTCCCCAAGAGGAGAGGCAAAACCACACGCCTCACGCGCATACCAAAGCAGCAACTTCACTTCCTGGTAGAAATCATCCGAAATAATCTTGCTGTAGCGCAGAAATTCAGGGTTTATGGTGGAAAAAAACCCATTTATTGTGGTAAAAAGACCGTACGCTACTATTCCTAGCGTTTGTCGCTTAACGGATTCTTCAGTAATCCATGCTATGCTGAACCTGTATCAATAGAAGGTTAGTAACAGTATTATGACACCATATTTTGAGAATACTCATCTCTATAACATCAAAGAGATACATCACGCATCCCTTGCACCGATGCGGTTGATGGCCAACGCCGCCAAACATATGTTCTCAAACCCCATGCATCCGGTCGCATATACCGGACTTGGTCGCCATATGGCCGCCGCCGGCGAACTGATCGAGCGCATTACGCAATCTTATCCAAAACCAACCTTCGGCATTGCTAATACACAAGTCAGGGGCAGGAATGTTGAAGTCTGGGAAGAGGTAGTGATTGAAAAGCCCTTCTGTAAACTGACGCGTTTCGCACGTGACACCAAACATAAGGACAGCAAATTACTGCTTGTGGCCCCCATGTCCGGCCATCATGCCACGCTGCTGCGCGGCACGGTCGAAGCGCTGATTCCCCATCACGACGTCTATATCACCGACTGGATTGATGGCCGCGAAGTGCCACTTTATAAAGGCGAATTCAACCTTCATACCTATATTGATTATCTCATCGAATTCATGCGGCATCTTGGCCCCAACCATCATACGATGGCGGTGTGCCAGCCTTCCGTGCCACTCATGGCGGCGGTTGCGATCATGAACCAGGAAAAGGACCCCGCCACGCCCAAAACTATGACCCTGATGGGTGGACCCATTGACACGCGCGAAGCGCCTACCAAAGTGAACCAATTCTCAAAAAATCACTCAATCGAATGGTTTGAAAGCCATGTCATCACCCGCGTGCCGATGAACTATCCGGGCTTCATGCGTCGGGTGTATCCAGGATTTCTGCAGCTTGCTGGCTTCATGAGCATGAATTTTGACCGCCATGTGGGGGAGCATCTCAAACTCTTTAACCACCTCGTCGTAGGCGATGGTGAAAGCGCCGATTCGCACCGCGACTTCTATAATGAATATCTGGCGGTGGCCGATTTACCGGCAGAATTCTACCTGCAAACGATTGAGGAAGTGTTCCACGAACATTCCCTGCCCGAGGGCAGGCTGATGCATCACGACACCCGTGTGCGGCCGGATGCGATTACCAAAACAGCGATTCTGGCAATCGAAGGTGAGCTGGATGATATCTCCGGCGTCGGCCAGACCAAAGCGGCGCTAAAAATCGCAAGCGGCCTCAAGGCCGAAAAAAAGAAATACCATCTACAGATGGGCGTTGGCCATTACGGGATTTTCAACGGCCGCAAATGGCGCGAACTTGTTCGCCCCGTCATCACCAACTGGATTGAGACGCACAAGTAGCAACGAGCTTTTCGCTCTAACGATATTTGTAAATAATCTTACAGATTATTTGAAACCGCGCTCGCTTCGCAGGGCAAACCCGCCGCTTTCGACAATGGTTTTTGATACTCACTTATGCAATCCATTGCTCAAGTGAGTATAAAGAGGAAGCAAGTAGAAAATCGCACGACCTCAGATTCTGGCGTGCACGCCCATATTATCCAAGACCTGAATGGCCGGAGCAAGTTGGCGAATTGAGCGGGCGGATACATGGGTATCGGGCACGTCGCCTTGCACCGCTCGGTCAACGGCAGCAACGTTGGGGGGTTCATCATTCGCAGCATTAGTCACTTTGACTTTCGGTGGGACTTCCTCGCGGCGATTGACCACAGGGAGTGACGTGGGGGCAAGAGCCTGAGCACCCACTAGCCGTGGCTGATGAAGTGCCTGACGCACGCGGTCAAGATGGGGAATGTAATACTGACTAAAGACCTGACACAGGCCGGGGGCGATAAATTCAAGCAACGGCTGGTTATCGCGCAACTCGACCAATTTTAATTCCGAAAAACGCGAAAAAACCTCGCGGAAACGTTCCTGCGGCGAACCATACCCCGATTTGGCATAAAGATCGCCCTCCACATGCAGCCGATCATCGGCGTGCTTGACCATGAATAGCAGCTCATACGGGTCTTTAAGAGTGGAGATGAGTGCATCAAACTTCATCCCAAATTCTTCGTTCATGGTCGCAAGCACCGCCGCTTTCTCAACATCATTACCCGCATGGTAAGCGCGGACACAGGCGGCAAAATCATCAAAACGCGTGTTCATGAGTGTGGCAAGGCTGCGGATGTGATCACGGTCGGAAGCAGCAAGCCTATCAATCGCGGTAATTTCTTCGGGCGAAAAATAATCCGGCCAGAGATTATGGGTGATTTCATGCACCAGTGTTCGCATCGAGTTCTTAAGATCCCCGTGGCCGGAAAAATAAATGCGGTAGGTACCGTGAAGGTCGCGCATGTCATTGGCAGCTTTGCGGTGCAGGCCATAAACATGGGGGTGAAAAGCAATATGACCGGCGGTCATTTCCGGGCTGTAGCAAAGCTCATAGCCGAGATCATCAAGCAGCGCTAACTGGCTCGGATGCACGAGTTTCAAGGCCTCGGCAATGCGCGCTTCCTCAGCGCGGATGGGTTCGGGCACGTCATACTGGTGATGAACCTTGTTACGCAGTTCCTTGATTTTTTCGTCAATACGCACGTTTTTTCCAGCGGCAATTTTCTGCTCAAAGCCCGCCTCAAGCCCGAGTTTTTGGCGTCCGATATGCCAGTGCTCCACGAGGTTATGCGAAAAATCATGGGTGCTACTGAGTTCAGTGATTTTTTTAACATCCGCCACAAAGCGCGGGTCGAGTTGCAATAAGTTTCCGACCGCGTCGATACCGCCTTTAAGTGCAGCATCCTGAATCTGACCGGAAGTGACGCCGAGTTCTTCTTTGAGATCGTTAAAAACCTGCTCAGGCGATCCACCACGTTTGATGTAGCTGGGGAGGTTTTTGAGATAACCTCGCTGAGTCAACCGCTCACGGCAGAGCAAGTACATGGCCATGCTGTTTTTAAGGATGGCAAGACCGACCGGATCGATCTCCGGCTTCTGGATGGTTTCACGCAGGATTGCCGCCATCGGATGGTTGCGATCCTCGGCCTGTTGTTTGAGGCTCGTATCCTGACCGCTTGCGACTTCTTCGTTGAATTTTTTGATACTGTCCATCAACTGCGAACGTTTGGCGTCCAGCGGCACGGGGAAATATTGCCCCATCTGTAACGCCACCATCATCCGCACATGGTCTTCAAAGAAGGACGGGTTATCGATACTATAGGTAAGGTCCAGTTTTTTTCGTAAGTTTGTCTCACGCTCGGGTGCTAACTCACGCGGATGTACCACCAGATAGGCACTGTCAAACACCGAGCCATGCTCCACATGAATACGGTTCTGCTCTATGAATCGACTGACCGGCGGTGCGGGCGGAAGCGGCGCAATGGGCGGGGGCGTTCCCGCATAAATCGGGTCATTTACGACTGGCGCTGCGGTGGCGAAGTCGGCGGCAGGGGGTAAAGTAACTTCCTGTGCTTGCATAAGCTAATTCTCCAATTCTGACTTTAGGGCAGAAAAGGGGCGAGTTGTGTGAAGCTTTTGTGAAGCTTAAAGGCTTAGAGGCCGAGCTTGACCCACAAGAGCGCGACCCAGTCTCCCTGTTGCAGCCGGTGAGTCAAACAAAGCCCAAGCCGCTGATAGGCATCAATAATCTGATCCTGCTGCCAGGCGAGAATCCCGCTCAGAATGAGAATTCCTTCATGATTCAGGTGCGCCGCGGCATCATAGGCAAGGGCGAGTAATGGCTCGGCCAGGATATTCATCAAAACGAGGTCATAGGGTGCGTGGGCAGTAATTTGGGGGTGACGAAAACTCTCCGCATGGACGGCAAGAATTCCGGGCACATGATTCGCCCGAGCGTTCTCTCGAATAGCCGCAACGGCACTGGCTTCAATATCGACCGCGAGGATCGTCGCATCAGGGAATTTCTGCGCGGCGCGGATGGCGAGAATGCCCGAGCCTGCGCCCATATCGCAGATGCTGCGCGGGTGGAACTGAGCTGCATCCAGAGATTCCAGCGCATGCAGAAGCATGGCGGTTGTAGGGTGTTTGCCGTCACCAAAAGCAGCTGGCCCGGCAGCCAGGGTGATTGCCGAATTCATACATCACCCAGACAAGAAAGGGCTACGCCGCTTCGGGAGTTTCATGGATCACATAGGCGTCATCCCACGTGCCTTGGGTAGCGGCCTTGGCGTATTCAGTGACGCGGTTTTCAAAGAAATTCGCGTGTTCGACGCCATTTAACATATCGTCGAGCCAGGGCAGGGGATTTTTCTCAATCTGATACATGGGCTGGAGGCCAACCTGACTCAAGCGCCGATCGGCAATGAAGCGGATATAGCTTTTCACTTCATTAGCGGTGAGGCCTTGGATATCCCCCAAACCAAAAGCGAGGTCGATGAAGGCGTCCTCATGCGTCACGATGGTATTGCAAGCAACATAGAGGCGCGAGCGCAATTCGTCCGTCCAGACTTCGGGATTCTCGTCGCAGAAAGTCTTGAACAGGCGGATGATGGAGTTGGTATGAAGTGTTTCGTCGCGCGCGCTCCAGGTCACGACCTGACCCATTCCCTTCATTTTACCAAAGCGCGGGAAATTGAGTAAAATCGCGAAAGAGGCAAAAAGCTGCAGCCCCTCCGTAAAGGCGCCAAATACCGCCATGGTGGTGGCGATGTCTTCTTTGGTGCTGACACCAAATTGCTGCATGTAATCGTATTTGTCCTTCATTTCCTTGTATTTCATGAAGGCCTGATATTCCGTCTCCGGCATGCCGATGGTATCAAGCAGGTGGCTGTAGGCGGCGATATGAATTGTCTCCATATTGGAGAAGGCCGAGAGCATCATCTGCACCTCGGTCGGTTTAAAAATCTGGGAATAATGCTTCATATAACAGTTATTCACCTCAATATCCGCTTGGGTGAAAAACCGAAAAATCTGTGTCAGAAGGTTTTTCTCAGACGGTGCGAGATTCTTTTTCCAGTCGCGCACGTCATCGGCCAAAGGCACTTCTTCCGGCAACCAGTGAATACGCTGCTGCATCAGCCATGCCTCGTAGGCCCAAGGGTAAGCGAAGGGCTTGTAAATCGGCTTTGCATCTAGAAGGGACATGGCGCGGCTCCTGATTATTAAGGATAGAAGAGGGCGGCGCGCGTACCACGCGCCACCCCCAGGGCGAGATGGTTATTGACCTTGCGCCGGTGCTTCTGCTGCCGGAGCTACTGCCGGAGCTACTGCCGGTGCTGCTGCTGGTGCTTCTGCTGCTGGTGCTACTGCTGCCGGTGCTTCTGCTGCCGGTGCTTCGGCTGGTGCTTCTGCTGCCGGAG
>JAJTIB010000052.1 GCA_021300075.1 Rickettsiales bacterium | reverse complement strand
GGCTGCATCCGCCGCCATCGTTTCCAGCAGGGCTTTTGCTTCGCGCTTCTGACCCTCCTGCCAGAGTCGCGCAGCATGCATCTGCACAAAAACAGGCGCAAGGGGCGAAGCCGTCTGCCCCATGCAGGCGGGAGGTATTCTACCTTCTTTTTGAAGGCCGATTAAATGTAAACAGGCCATGTCGCGCCAGTATAAATCGTGCCCCTCTGGCGCAATGACGATATTCTGCAGCACGCGTCTGCCCGCTTTTAGCTTCCCTTGCGCGAGCAGCGCACGCGCATGCCACAACTTCACAATATCCGCGAGCGTCCCGCGTGTTTCATGGCTAAGCGCCTCAAACCCCTTGGCAGCAAGGGCATAATCGGCACGGGCATAATCGCCCTGCGCCTGCGCGAAGGCCAGCGTTATGGATTGCTGTTGCTGCGTCTGATAATGCCGCCACAGGCTGTTTCCGGCCGTCACCGCCACCAGTGTCGCGGCCGCCGCCAGCAGCGGCCAGCGATAGCGCTGCCAGAGCATTTGCAGGCGATCAGCGCGCACGGCGTCGTTCACCTCACGAATCAGCACATCATTCTCAACCATGGATTCTTACTCCCATTCAATCGTGGCGGGGGGTTTGCTGGTAATATCATAGACCACCCGGTTAATGCCACGCACTTCATTCACAATCCGAACCGCGATGGCATGCAGTATCTCGCTTGGGAAATGGAATACATCCGCCGTCATGCCGTCGGTCGAGGTCACAGCACGCAGCGCACAGACAAATTCGTATGTCCGCGCATCGCCCATCACCCCAACCGTCCGTACTGGCAAGAGTACGGCAAAGGCCTGCCAGATTTGATCGTAAAGCCCATGGCGGCGAAGTTCTTCGAGATAAATCGCATCCGCCTTACGCAATAAATCGAGTTTCTCACGGGTGATGTCGCCCGGAATGCGAATCGCAAGCCCCGGTCCGGGAAACGGGTGGCGCTGCACCAGATCCCGGGCAATGCCGAGCTCCTCACCCAAAAGCCTCACTTCGTCCTTAAAAAGCTCACGCAGCGGCTCAACCAGCCCGAGCTTCATCCGCGCCGGCAGGCCACCAACATTATGGTGCGATTTAATGGTGACGGAGGGCCCGCCGTGGAACGAGACGGATTCGATCACATCTGGATAGAGTGTCCCTTGTGCAAGAAACTCTGCATCGGGGAAATGACTGGCTTCCTGCTCGAATACTTCGATAAAGGTTTCGCCGATGATTTTGCGTTTGCGCTCGGGATCGCTCACCCCCACCAGGCGATCAAGAAACAGGCGACTGGCATCCACATGAATGAGCGGAATGCCGTAATCCTCAGTAAAACGTCGATAAACTTCCTCGCCCTCATTCAAACGCAACATGCCGGTATCAACAAAAATCGAGACCAGCTGCTCGCCAATCGCCTCATGCAGCAGCTTGGCGACCACAGAAGAATCAACACCACCACTGACACCGCAAATAACCCGTTTGTTGACCACTTTCGCGCGGATGGCAGCAATCGCTTCGGCGCGGAACGCCTTCATCGTCCAGTCGCCACGGGCCCCGCAGATCGCGCGCACGAAGCGGTGAATCAGCGCCGCCCCATCCGGTGTATGCACCACTTCGGGGTGAAATTGCAGGCCGTAAATTCTGCGCGCTTCATCGGCAATCGCCGCATAAGGCGCAGACTCAGTTCGCGCAACAACGGTGAAGCCCGGCGGCAAACTATCTATCTTGTCGCCATGACTCATCCAGACCTCAGGGCGCTGACCAGAGCGCCAGATACCCTGAAATAGGGCCGACTCCGACACCACCTCCAGACGAGCACGGCCAAATTCGCGGGTGGCTCCCGGCGTCACCCTGCCACCGAGCAGGGCGCAGATCAATTGCTCACCATAGCAAATCCCGAGCACCGGGACGCCGAGCGCGAAAATGCCCACATCCACACTGGGCGAAAAATCCTCATGCACCGAAGCGGGGCCGCCGGAAAGAATGACTCCTTCCGCGCCAAATTTTTTGATATCCGCCAGACTCACCGTGCAGGGCCGGATTTCACAATAAACCCCCGCCTCGCGCACGCGCCGCGCGATGAGCTGCGTCACCTGCGAGCCAAAATCAAGAATGAGAATGCGTTGATGTGTCATGATGATGATACGCCTGAATCAATGCGAGGTTCTGTAGCCTGAAGCGGCTGTTGTGTATAGAGGATTTATGGGCATATCCCGAACATTACTCCCCCCGCTGCTCTGTGGCTGGATTACATCAGACAAGGCTTTCCCCCGCTCAAGTTAATAAAAAATTAGCAATTTTCTTTTAACAATCTTGATTCTGAGCGAGTTATGCACACTATTATTCACAGCGCCTAGTCTCGCACTCTCATAAGGATGAAGTCCATGCGTATTGGTGGCCTAGTTTTTGCGATTATTCTGGCGGCAGCAGCCGCTTTCATCGTGCTTACCTTATCGGGAAATAAAACGACTCAAAGCACGCAGCAAATGCCAGCGAACAGTACTGCAGCAATCAAGACCCAAAACATCTTTGTTGCAGCCAAGCCAATTGCCGCCGGAACACTGATTACCGATGACATGCTCGAAACCCAGCCCTGGCCGGAGCATCTGATGATTCAGGGCTTTGTTCGCGCCGATGACAGCAACGTCAGCGGCATGATTGCCCGCGCCAACTTTGAAGTATTAGAGCCAATTATCAAGTCCAAACTGGTGAATCGCAGTGACCCGAATTTCCTCGCGGGCGTATTGCCGAAAGGTTTACGCATGATTACAATTCGCACGAACGAGACTGACGGGCTAGCTGGGCTGGTATTCCCCGGTGACCGGGTAGATGTACTCCTGACGCACGAAGTTCAGGAAACAAAATGGTCACGCCCTCCTCTCGCCCGTGCCGGCACTGCCCTGCAACGCGAGCAGGTCGCAAAAAATTTAACGGAAACTCTGCTCACGAATGTTCGGGTTCTGGCGGTTGATCAACGCAGCAGCGGGGGCCTGGATAAGGATGGTAAAATCCCTATTCCGCGTACCGTTTCGTTAATGGTAGCACCCAGCGATGCCCAACGCCTTCGCCTTGCCGAAAAAACCGGTGAACTGACCCTGGCCCTGCGCTCGCTGAACGATAAGGACGCAATCGACCCCCTGACCCTCACCGACTTCGAGGCCATCTCCCAATATCGCAAGGTAAATCCGACCAGCGCCACTAGTGGCGTGATCGTCATTCGTGGCGTTAACGCCGAAGAATCCACAGGCCAAGAACGAGGGCTTGACTTGAACACACAGTTGGCATCTTCTTCAACCATTCCTTCAGCCTCAGGGGGAATCGTACGGGGAATGCCATTCATGCGGATGCAGTGATAATTGTCTGTTTTTATCAGCATGTTAATTCCAGCAACCTCGTGCCAATACTAACGATTCAAGCCACAATAAGGCATGATCATGGTTCGGTCTCGCGTTGCTCATATTTTGCGTTTTTCACTTGTGTTGTTGGGGGTCTTGGCACTTCCCGCTGACCTTTGGGCCGCAGGCAAGCCGGGGACCTTTTATGTTCCCATTAACCGCTCCGAACTTCTGACCACTGCGGTGGATATGGGCGAGGTCATTATTGCCGACCCGCAAGTGGCCGATGTTTACGTCCATGGTAAAAATAAAGTCTCCGTCATCGGCAAACAGATCGGCCAGACGACCTTACGTGTATTTGACGGTAAAAGCCGCCTCATTCGCAGTGTCGATGTCTATGTGGTCTATGATCTTCCTGCCATCCGCAAGGCGATGAGGGAATTCCTTCCCTACGAGCGTATCGGGGTGGAGATGGTCAATACCCGCATCGCCCTCACCGGCGAGGTCACCAGTGCCGAAGCCGCAGCTACAGCGGTTGAAATCGCCGAGCAGTTTGTCACCGGAACCCTGTCAACCAGGGACGCCCTAATTCGCCCTGTGATCGATTCGGAGCAGGGAAAATCACCCATTTTGAACCTGATGAAAATCAGTGCCGGACAGCAGGTGATGCTGCGTATCCGTATCGGTGAAATTCAGCGCACCGCGCTCAGAAATCTGGGGGTGAATTTGCAGGCGGTGAACAGTGGCAGCCTCAGCTTTGCCGTTGCGACTGGCCTTGGCCAGACTGCGCCGGTAGCCGGGTCTACTGGCGAATCGGCCTTC